>BJGO01000009.1 GCA_014190535.1 Bacteroidota bacterium
ATCTGGTTGTGGGCGATGATGCAGGAAGTAAACTCGATAAAGCGCGCAAGCTGGGTTCGGTTGTTATCTTAAGTGAGTCTGATTTTATTCAACTAATAAACAGCTAAACTGAATTATGCATCTTGATCTTCTGTTAAATAATATTCTCAGTATTCCGATCTTATTTTTCTTTTTGGGTTTGATTGCTGTTCAACTGAAATCGGACCTGGAGATTCCACAGCCTACTTCACGTTTTTTATCCATTTATCTGCTGATGTGTATTGGGCTTAAAGGCGGGCATGAACTGGCGCATGGCAACTGGAATGATGATACGATACAAAGCCTGGGCATAGCCTTACTGATGTCGGCTGTTGTACCCTTATATGTTTACCCGCTTATACGCAGAAAATTTAACAGTTACAATGCCGCCGCAATAGCGGCTACATATGGCAGTATCAGTGTGGTAACCTTTATCTCTGCCGTTGCATTCCTTCAGGAAATGGGAATCAGCTATGGCGGTTATATGGTGGCGGCTATGGCCATGATGGAGTCTCCCGCATTAATTGTCAGTCTTATTTTGCTACAGCGCGCCCTACCTAAAGACCATAAGGCACCCCGTCAGCGTTTAATCAGCCTACTTGGTGAATCTATGACGAACAGCAGTGTATTCATGATTCTGGGAGGCCTCTTAATTGGATGTATTACGCCGGAGCAAAGTTTTCAGGAGCTCAAGCCCTTTACCGATGGCCTATTTAAGGGGTTCCTTTCTGTTTTTCTTTTGGACATGGGACTTGTGGCATCGCGACGTATTAAAGCGCTTACCCGAGCCGGAACCTTTTTGATAAGCATGGCCATTTTTGTTCCAATAGTCAATGCATTGATTAGTATAGGTCTGGCCTTTCTGCTGGGTGTTAGTGCAGGCAATGCGCTCTTGTTGGCCGTATTGTGTTCAAGCGCCTCATACATCGCAGTGCCTGCCGCCCTGAGGATGACCATTCCTCAGGCCAACCCCGGATTATTTGTTCCTATGGCCCTTACCGTCACATTCCCGTTTAATGTAACTCTTGGCATACCCTTATATTACTACATCATCACTCTAATCTGGAAATAACCTTATGCAAAACCAAATAAAACTTGAAATCATAGTAAGTTCAGTTCATACCGAGCGAATAACCGACTTGCTGGACGCACATCAGGCAAGCGGCTATACAATCATTCCTCAGGTTCGAGGTAAAGGCAGTAATTACGAAACAGATGGTTTCGGACTAAACAACGCATTCACCAATGATTATATCATCTGTATTTGCGAAACAGCATTTATCGACCAGATCAGAGAACCCCTCCGCGAGGCCGTAGCACTATATGGTGGCGTGGTCGTGCTATCCGATTGTAACTGGCTGATTCATTAAATAGTTACCTCTTTAATACATTAATCGTTTAATCGTAAATAACACGAGGGTATATTTGCGTAAATAATAAGAATCTATGAAAAAGAAAATCACAATAGCCTACGGCGACGGAATTGGTCCTGAAATTATGGACGCCACATTAAATATATTGAATGCCGCAGGTGCTCAGTTGGAGTATGATGTAATTGAGATCGGTGAAAAAGTATATCTGCAAGGCATTTCAGCCGGCATTAAACCCGAGGCATGGGATAGCCTGCGCACAAACAAGGTGTTTCTGAAATCACCGATAACTACTCCTCAGGGCAAAGGCTATAAAAGTCTTAATGTAACCACACGCAAATCATTGGGTTTATTTGCCAATGTGAGGCCCTGTGTCGCCTATCATCCTTATGTGGATACTATGTTCCCGGATTTGGACCTTGTTATTGTACGTGAAAATGAAGAGGATTTATATGCCGGAATCGAACACCGCCAAACAAATGATGTATATCAATGTTTGAAATTGGTTTCCAGACCGGGTTGTGAAAAAATTGTACGCTATGCCTTTGAGTATGCCCGTGCCTACGGTCGTAAAAAGGTAACGTGCATGAGCAAAGATAATATTATGAAACTCACTGATGGCTTGTTTCACAAAATATTTGATGAGATTGGTGCTGAGTACCCGGATATTCAGAAGGAACATCACATCATTGACATCGGATCGGCATTAATTGCAGATACGCCCGAACGTTTTGATGTGATCGTTACCTTGAATCTTTATGGCGACATCATTTCCGATATTGCGGCACAGGTTGCAGGCTCTGTTGGCCTTGGCGGCTCGGCCAATATTGGAGAGCGCTGTGCGATGTTTGAAGCCATACACGGTTCGGCACCTGATATTGCCGGCAAGAACATAGCCAATCCATCCGGCTTAATTAATTCAGCCATAATGATGCTGGTACATATCGGGCAAAATGATATCGCTGAAAAAATTCAGAATGCTTGGCTGCGCACCCTTGAGGATGGCATACATACCGGCGATATTTATAAAGATGTTATCAGTAAAGTACGTGCGGGAACAAAAGAATTTGCTCAGGCCGTTATGGATCGTCTTGGTCAAAAGCCTCAAAAGTTTGCCGTGTCAACCCTAGGGAGTGGCGGCAGTAAAACACTCCAATTACAAAAGTTCGTTCGTAAGAAAGAAAAAAAACAAGTGCTTGGTGTCGATGTATTCCTACAATGGGATGCCGGATCGGCGAACGACTTAGGTTTAAAACTGGAGCAACTGAATGGCGATGGCCTTAAATTAAAAATGATCAGTAACCGGGGTGTGAAAGTGTATCCTGAAGGCCTGCCGGAGACATTTTGTACCGACCACTGGCGTTGCCGCTTTGTGGCCGATACATTCAATGCCGAAAACCCAGATGATTTGTCGAGCGTTAAAGACGTAACACATCAGCAAATTGTATCGCTGTTAAACCGCGTTACAGCTTCGGGGCTTGATTTTGTTAAAATAGAGACTCTTTGTGCATTCGATGGCGTTAAATGTTATTCCTTAGGACAAGGTGAATAACCTATTCATCACCGATAAACGAACGATTTTAGCTATACATGGATTTTGTTGCTATAGATTTCGAAACAGCTAATGAGCTCCCCACATCTGCATGTGAATTGGGACTAGCTGTAGTTCGCAACTATAAGGTCATAGAAACAAAATCGTGGTTGATACGCCCTCCCGATCTGCGTTTTAATCCTTACAACACAAAAATACATGGATTGAGTGCCAGTGATGTTTGCGACATGCCCAAGTTTGATTTATTGTGGAGCGAAATCGGGCCCTATCTGAGTAACGACTTTGTGATTGCGCACAATGCAGAATTTGATATCGGCGTACTGAAAAGTTTGTTGCATTATTATAAAATAACCTTTAATCCCATACCCTATACCTGTAGCATCAAACTTGCGCGTAAAACATACAGCGATGCGCGTTCATTCGGCCTTGCCAATCTCTCCCGGGAACTGGGCATAAAGCTCAATCATCATCGTGCCGAGAGCGATGCAGAAGCCTGTGCTATTATCGCCGCTAAATCTTTTCGTGCCTTTCAGGTTTCCTTTCCTCACGAGCTTGCTGTTCGTATGAATGTCAGCATTCAAACCCTTAAGCCCGGCGACAAACCCAAACAGCCAAAACGTTCAATTAATAACATAAACGGGAGAACCCGACGTTAATTTTTCATTTTCTTATTTTCGTTCCATTCATTACGTATGAAAAAAATAATATTTCTGCTGTTGCTCAGCAACGGCCTGCACGCTCAAAAACTAACATCAACGGATTTAAAGCTTTTATGCCAACAAATGTCCGGAGCATTTAACAGTACGGCGCAATCTAAAAAAGATACATCATACTTCGACATCACCCTGCACATGAAACCAATATGGACCAATCGGGATGATGGCTACTGGTTATATGTAGAGCAGGCCGTAACGACTATGCAGGATAAGCCGTACCGTCAGCGAGTGTACCATGTGTATCTCTTTAACGACAGCACCATTATCAGTCAGGTGTATGAATTAAAAAGTCCCAAAGACTATATTGGTGCCTGGAACGAAAAAGAACCGCTAAGTACCTTAAATACCGGCTCGCTGGAAATCAGAGATGGCTGTGCCATATACCTTCAGAAAAAATCTGATGATGCCTATAGCGGCTCTACGCCTCGAAAAGAATGTATCAGCAACCTGCGCGGGGCGGCGTATGCCACATCTGAAGTTGAAATCAGAAAAAACATGATTCTGAGTTGGGACCGAGGCTGGGATAAAGAGGATAATCAGGTATGGGGAGCTGAAAAAGGCGGATATGAATTTATTAAAGAAAAAAATTATCGAATAAAATGAAACAGGTTGTCGTATTAGGTGCCGGTATGATCGGCAGAACCATTGCTACTGAGCTTGCAGAGCGCTATGCCGTGCGTTGCTGCGATGTGAGTCAGCAAAATTTGCGGTTATTAGCTGCTCATAAGAATATATCGCTACTGATTTGCAATGTACGTGTAGAAAAAGAATTGCATAAAGCTATAGAGGATGCCGACCTCGTAATTGGCGCCGTTCCGGGCTTTATGGGTTATGACATGTTACAACGTGTAATTAAAGCAGGTAAAAACATCGTTGACATCTCATTCTTCTCCGAAGATGCCCTCACACTGGATGCCCTGGCGAAAAAGAATCAGGTAACCGCTATTGTGGATTGTGGTTTAGCACCGGGCATGGATAATGTTATTCTGGGCTATCACAGTACAAAAATGAATGTAGTTGATTTCGTGTGTATGGTCGGAGGTTTGCCCAAGAGGCGCACATTGCCTTTTCAATACAAGGCGCCTTTCTCTCCTATCGATGTTCTGGAAGAGTATACCCGACCGGCCCGTATTGTAGAAAATCATCAGTTGGTTGTAAAGCCTGCGCTCAGTGAACCTGAACTCGTTGAGTTTGATGAAGTAGGCACACTGGAAGCCTTCAACACCGACGGTTTGCGCTCACTCATCAAGACGATGCCCGTGAAAAACATGAAAGAGATTACCCTGCGCTATCCCGGACACAGGCAATTAATGGAGGCCATACGGGATATGGGATTTTTTAATCAGGAGGAGGTAGACCTGCACGGAATGCGTGTAAAACCAATTGATGTAACAGCGCAATTGTTTTTCCCGAAATGGAAGTATGAACAAGGAGAAGAAGAATTCACCGTTATGCGTATCATCATTTCCGGTGAAGAGAATGGCAAGTCGATAACCTATACCTACAATTTGTATGATGAATATGACAAAACTAAGCAGACTTCATCTATGGCCCGCACAACAGGATTTACCTGTTGCGCCGCCGCTGAATTGATTTTACAAAATAAATTCACACAAAAAGGAATCATCGTGCCTGAATATCTTGGAAAAAAAGAAAAGGCATACCGCTTCATTCTGGATTATCTCTCCGAACGAAATATTCATTATAAGCAGACCATTACGATAAAGAAAAAATAGTGGCCAAGCAGAAGTATTATGTGGTTTGGAAAGGAGTGAAACCGGGTATTTATAAAACCTGGAAAGAGTGTGAAATGCAAATTAAGGGCTATCAGGATGCCCGTTATAAATCGTTTGCCACGTTAACCGAGGCCGAACATGCCCTAAGCAACGGCTATGTAAAGTCTACACAGAAAAAGACGGTTATCGCTCCGGAACACCCGACTAAACAAGCGATCAACAGAAACTCGATAGTTGTTGATGCCGCATGCAGTTCATCCACCTGGGACATGGAATACCGGGGTATTCAATTATGGGATGGCAAGGAGCTTTTTCTTATGGGACCATACCGTGACGGCACTAATAATATCGGCGAATTTCTGGCCATCGTACACGCGCTAGCCTTGCTCAAACAACATCAATCCGACCTGCCGGTTTACTCCGATTCTAAAACGGCAATCAGCTGGGTAAAAAAGAAAAAAGCCAATACTAAAGTTCAGGCTACGGCCCATAATAAAAAATTACTGGAGCTATTACGGAGAGCAGAAAAATGGCTGAACGAGAATAACTACCCGAATAAAGTATTGAAATGGGAAACTGAAAAATGGGGAGAAAATCCTGCAGACTTTGGAAGAAAATAATTTGTGGCATTTAGTTCCAAAAAAATCATGACTCAATACTTCTTCTTAAAACGAATTGCTCTAAACGCATATATCCCTATAATTAGGGATTTCTGTTTCAAAAGATATGAGGCTATTTTGCAGTAGTGATTAAGATCGTGATTTATGATGACAATGCCAGTCGCAGAGAAAGCCTGGATCTGTTGCTTCAGTCTTATAATGATTTTATTGTTCAGGGCGCATTCAATGATTGCAGTAATGTAGAGGATGAAATTAACAGCCTACAGCCGGACATTGTGCTAATGGATATCGAAATGCCGAATGTGGATGGTATCAGCGGCGTGAAAATAATAAACCGATTATTTCCTAATGTAAAGGTGATTATGCAAACGGTTTTTGAAGATGATGAAAAAATATTTGATGCCCTGCGATTTGGTGCATCAGGATATATCCTTAAAAAAACAGATCCAAACAAAATTATAGAAGCTATTCGCGAGGTGATGAATGGCGGCTCACCGATGACTCCAAGTATTGCTACCCGCGTATTAAAATTTTTCAGAGATAAGGGCGCTGTTGATACACAAAACTTTGGTTTAACAACCCGGGAAATGGACATATTACAGCATCTGGTGGATGGCAAAAGCTATAAGATGATTTCATCCGATCTCAATATCAGTTACCATACCGTTAACTCGCATGTAAAAAAGATTTATGACAAACTGCAGGTAAACTCGGTCAGTGAGGCTGTGAGCAAGGCCCTTCAGCAAAAAATAATACGATAAGTATATTCGTCTTTTCCGATGAGACGAATTGCCTGCCTAATAGTATTAACATTTAGTCTAGTAATAATAAACCACAGGTCGGCTCATGCACACACCTTTTTTAAAGACTCATTGCTCAATGTAGTTTACCATTATCTGGACACCTATCAGTATGATGAGGCCGAGCGGATTATCAGCGAGGCATATAAATCCAAAAAGCAAATGACTCCGCTGGAAGAGTATTACCTGCTTTGTTTCGAAGCAGAGGTGATGTACTACAATGCGCTTTTTGGTATTGGAACAGAATCAACGCTCGATGCCTTGAGAATTGCCGAGTCATTAAATAACGATACGCTAATTGGTAATTGTTATAATTTCCTCGGACTGTTTGCTATGAATGAGTCCAATACTCAGGATGCCATCGGTTACCTCCGCAAAGCGGTATACTTTTTACCTGCCTATCATCATAATTATAGCATTGCCCTGCAGTATCAGGCTTACGCAAATCTTGCAGAGTGCTTTTTAAAAAACAATCAACCCGATTCCGCGATATATTATTCCAATCTATCTCAGATCGAAGCCTCGGCTATAAACAGAAAACGTGGAATGGCATTGAATCAACTCAATATCGGTGATGCCTACTTTTTGAAGGGAGCAACTAATGAAGCAATAAAAAAATATGAAGAAGCCATTCAATTAATTGAGCCCGATCATCAGATTGATGTATTGCAAACGCTCTATACTGCGCTGATGACCTGTTATCATGCAAACGGCAATCAGCGTATGGCTATGAACTACCTGAATCTGGCACTGCAAACCGATACCAACAAAGCGGTTACGGCATATTCCAGGATATATTTCTACAAGCAGGCAATAGCTATTCAACAAAAAAATAAAAATTATCAATCGGCCTTTGAACTTCAAAACCGATTTAACGAGATTAAACAGCAAAACGAGAAGAAGGAAATTGAACGACGAAATAAAATATTAGAGCGCTATTATGAAAAGAGTAAGCTTCTGGCCCTTGCCAATTTAGACGGCGAACTTAAAGAAAACGAACTGCAACGAAAAAATCTGATCACCTACTTCCTGATCGCTTTGGTCATCTTTTGTCTGCTACTCTCTATTTCTATTTATTACCTGTTCCGACAGCGAAGTAACATGCAAAAAGCAGAACACCATGCAGAACTAGACCGGTTAACCCTTCAAAAAGAACTGGAACAACAAAAGCTAAAAAGCGATGTGATCCTTGAGGAACGGGATCGTATAGCGAAAGAATTGCACGATGACCTGGGTAGTCTTTCGAGCAGTATTCATATCATGAGCGGACTACTGGAGAATAAACTCAATCAGGATTCGCGTGAAAATATGCTGGCGCAGAAAATCAGCCGCAACGCCAAGCAATTATCCGAAACCCTCAGCGACCTTGTTTGGGCTGTTTACAGTAAAAACGATTCTTTTGATAATCTGATTGAACGCATGAAAAATCATGCCTTTGAAATGTTGCAGTATCAAGATATCGAAATTCATTTTAAGTATAATGATCAGTTACGAGATATCGATGTGGGCATTGTATTGCGTAAGAATCTTTTTCTTCTATTTAAGGAAGCCATCAATAATGTGGCAAAATACAGTAAAGCAAGCATCGTTAACATTGAATTAAACCGATCAGAAAATAAACTGATCCTGGCTATTATTGATAACGGTACAGGATTTGACATAACCACACAACCATCCGGCAACGGTTTATCCAATATGAAATCACGTGCAGAAGCCATTTCAGGTAATTTATCTATTGAAAGTGCACCGGGTAATGGCACCTGCATTATGCTAACATGCTTAACCTGATATCCCTATAATTAGGGATTGACTTTACTGCATACAACTACTTTTTTTGTACAAAAATTCACCCATGAGAATACTCCAACTAACCTTTCTTTTCATTTGCACAGTCTTTTATACGCAGGCGCAAATAACTCAAGACTGGGCACTAACCAACGGCACTACTGCAAACGACGCCATAGACTTCCCTACCTCCTCTGCGAGCGACAATGCCGGAAACACCTATATCAGCGGTTGGTCAACCTATAATGAAGGGAATGCCGGCCAATATTTGTTTCTAAAGAAAATTTCGTCTAGTGGTCAGCTCGACTGGGAAAAAGCATTCGATGTAGCGCAAAGTTTTAATAGTAATTCTTACTCCAGAATTGCCATCGACAATCAGCAAAATATCATCATTGCCGCCCCCGACCAATACTATAATGGGTTGTTTGTGTCGAAAGTGTCTCCATCAGGAACCATTTTGTGGTCAGATACCCTAAATCCGGGTTCCTTATACCGTGTGGCAAAAGTCTTAACAGATAATAACAACAACATCTATATCGGAGGGTCAAACGGAGATTTTGCATTAATCAAATACAATCAGGATGGTATCTTACAATTCAATCTGAGCATTGAAGGCGGTTTGTTTGCTGATGATATTTTGGTTTCCATGTCGCTGGAAAACAATAATCAGATTATACTCAGTGGTAACCGTGGCGACATCAATACTTCGAATGCCGCTATCGTTTTTAAGTACGATGCCAACGGAACGCAGTTATGGAACACCGTGATTCAGAGCACAAACATCACACAGATAGAACTTAAAGATCATGTGGTTGTAAATGATGAAATTTTTGTTTGTGGTTATTTCTACAGTGCATCTACTGATTTCAGAGCCTATATCACCAAACTAAATAATTCCGGTGTTCAGGGTACCGTTTCTATTGATCCACAGGTTTCGACTGCTTATTATCGCTTGGCCGCTATAGGCAATGACCTCGTAGTTGTATCCGGCGATGCACAGATTTTTGGCTCCAATAGCCTCAAACTGAAAAGATTTAACGCACTGTTTGCGGAGGCGTGGAGTCAGAGTGTTCCCTCCGGCGGCTTTTGTTATCAGTTATTAACCCATCAAACCAGTAACATATTCCTGTTCTGTGAGCACGGACTATCTTCTAATATTAAAAATACCGTTCATAAATTTAACGACAGTGGTGATCTGCTATGGAGTGTAGAAAAAGATAGCAGTACCTACCTGGCTGCAGGTAATTTTATTTCGATCAGCTCGAGTAATTCGGTGCGCCTCACTGCCCCCTATGAACACAGTAATAATGTACCGTATAACGATTACCTCGATGCCTTTGTATTTGACCTGAATACAACAACAGGTTCGTTAAACTGGACCTTTCAATACGATGGAACAACATTTAGTGAAGACCGCACCACCCTTATCACCAAAGACAGTCAGGGTAATATCTATACGGCAGGTACGTTCAGCGCCGCCTATAACAATACAGCATTAGGCATAGCCAAGTACAGCAATACCGGCAATCTGCTTTGGTTACAAAAATTAGACATCAGTGCCGGAAGTAGTAAAGATGATGCACCACTAAGCATAGTCTGCGATGCACAGGATAATCTTATTCTCGCCGGTTATTCAACAAACACTAACCGGGATTTTCTGCTGATGAAGTTCAATCCTGCAGGCACTGTGCTGTGGCAAAAAGTGTTTGACGGAACCGGTAACAATAACGATCAATTCAGCAGCGTAATTACCGACGCCTCATCAAATATCTACGCCGCAGGATTATCAGTCCGCAATTTTGGAGGCACCAATAACTTCTATGTGCATCAGGTATATAAATATGATCCCAACGGAACTGAGGTATGGGAAAACTGGGATTACTCCAATACAACCGGCGCACAACAGTTAATCCTCAGTCCCTCACAACAGATGCTCTATGTTGGATGCGAATATTATGGAAGTACTACGAATCCGAGTGATATAGGTGTATTTAAGCTTCGGGCTGATAATGGCTCCTATCTGCACTGGATCAGCTACAGCGGCACCAGCACGAACAGTAATGACCGGCTGAAAGGTATAGCCATAGATAGCCTCGAGCGCATCTATCTGAATGGAAATGTCAATAATGCCGGACTAAAATCTGCCGTGATAAAATACGATAGTACCTTAACCGAGATATGGGACAATGTGTACACGCTGAACAGTATTGGCAATCAGTTTATGCAAGATCGTAATCAGGATGTTCTGGTTACCATGAACACCATGACCGCAGACAGCATCGGGCTATTGAAGTACAGTAAAAATGGCTCGCTGATTTGGTCAAAAAAATTAATTGACAATCTGAATAACCTAAACAACATACAGATTAAACAACTCAATGATTCGCTCTACGTCGTTGCCTGCATACAGAATAATACGGGGTCGATATCGCAGAATAAAATCTTTGTATTGGATACCACAGGAACTACCTTATTCACCTATACGACATCAAATACGGAATCCTACATACTCAGAGATATTGAAGTTCAGAACAATGCCTTATACGTGTGTGGTTTTTACAGCGAAAATGTCAATCACTTTTCATTTCATGAAAACTACTTCATCGGCAAGTATCTGATAAATACAGGTAGTGTTCAAAACCTTCCACCTACAATAACTTCGTTGCAAGATACTCTGGCCTGCAACACCGATGGGCCTTTACAAATTTCCTTTACGGTAAGTGATGAGAATATACCTCAGCTTAGCATCACGGCTGTTTCATCTAACCCATCCGTATTACCTAACAGTGCACTATCCATTACCGGATTTGGTGCATCGCGCTTGTTAACAATTACACTAAGCGGATCCACGCCGGGACAAACAACCATCACCATTAATGTTCAGGATGCCTCAGGCTTATCAGCCAGCAGTTCATTCGATGTACAGGTTGATTTGTGCACCGGGCTAAAGCAACTGAATGCCAATACCCTTGCGATATTCCCCAATCCGGCCAGCCAATCCCTGTTCGTACAAACTAATGAGGTTGTACCCCATCAGCTTATGCTTATCTATACGATGGCCGGCCATTTAGTTAAAGAAATTCAGTTAACATCATTATTACATACCCTGGATATAAGTGACTTAACACCCGGTACGTACCGTGCCATTGTAGTAAATGCAGATAATAAAACCGTTAACCAAAAAACAATACAGATCATCAGATAAAAAAAACCGGTACTGTTTATCGCTATCGTTTAATGTGCGCTCCTGTTTATGCGTGCGATTTTGTTATGAATAAAAGCGATAAGAAAATGTAGCAGACATATTTACTCAAACTACTGTTACTATTTGTATATAAAGCCGCCGCTGTCAGGCGGCTTTTTTGTTTACATGATTTAACAAACACGATCATTTATTTTGTTACGATATTTAGGGCTAAATAGATTATTTACCATTACGATCGACATCTCAACCGCATGAATAGAAAAATTAAAAATGTAGCCATACTTGGCAGTGGTGTTATGGGTAGCCGTATTGCCTGTCATTTCGCCAATATCGGCGTTAGTGTATTATTACTCGACATAACTCCAAAAGAGCTGACTGAAGACGAGAAAAAGAAAAACTTAACAACAGACCATAAGGCGGTTAAAAACCGTATTGTAAATACTTCTTTACAAAATACAATCCAATCAAAGCCTGCGGCACTATATCATAAAGATGCGATCAAACTCATCACCACCGGAAACTTCACCGATGATCTGGATAAAATAAAAGACTGCGACTGGATTATTGAAGTGGTGGTTGAACAACTCGAAATAAAAAAACAGTTGCTCGAAAAAGTAGATTCTCTGCGCAAACCGGGCACACTGATTACATCCAATACATCTTCCATCCCCATTCATCTGATGAGCGAGGGGCGAAGCGATGATTTTCGAAAACACTTTTGTGGCACTCATTTCTTTAACCCACCCAGATACCTGCGTCTGCTGGAAATTATACCCACACCCGAAACAGACCAAGAAGTAATCGATTTTCTGATGCACTATGGCGATCTGTATCTTGGCAAGACTACGGTGTTATGTAAAGACACTCCGGCTTTCATTGCCAACCGTATCGGCGTGTATGCCATTATGCGCATCTTTCACCTGATGCAGGAGCTGGAATTAACGGTTGATGAAGTTGATAAACTTACCGGACCTGCGATCGGACGCCCCAAGAGCGCCACATTCCGCACCGCAGATGTTGTGGGCATCGACACGCTGGTTAAGGTTGCCCATTTCGTTTACGGCGCCTGCCCGAATGATGAAGCCCGCGAATTATTTAAGATTCCTCCATTTGTACAAAAACTGGTTGATCACAATTGGATCGGTGATAAAACAAAACAAGGCTTCTTTAAGGTTGTAAAAAATGCAGAAGGTAAAAAAGAGTTTTGGGCTATTGATCCAAAAACAAGTGAATATGTGCTTAACCCTAAGCCAAAGTTCCCTATACTGGAATCCCTTAAACAAAGTGACGACCTGCGAACTAAAATGAGCCTCGCTGTTAAGGGTAATGACAAAGGCGCATTGTTTTATCGAAAATTATTCTTCGGGCTATTTCAGTATATCAGTAATCGTGTGCCGGAAATAGCCGATGAACTTTACCGTATCGATGATGCACTCGTTGCCGGATTTGGTTGGGAACTGGGACCCTTTGCTACGTGGGACGCCATGGGAGTTAAGGAAACAACCGATGCCATGATCGCTATGGGCCTTGAACCGGCACCTTGGATTCTTGAATTTATCAAATCTGGTAAGAGCTCTTTTTACCGCACCGAAATGGGTCGTAAGAAGTGTTATAACCCTGCGTCTAAAACCTATGAAACCATACCGGGTTCCGATGCCTTTATCATTCTGGAAAACTATGCATCCCAAGTTGTATGGAAAAACAGTGGCACTCAACTGCTCGACATCGGAGACGGCGTGCTGAATCTTGAATTTAAAACTAAGATGAACAGTATAGGTGGCGAAGTACTCGAGGGCGTACAAAAATCGATAGCCATTGCAGAAAAGGATTTTTGCGGATTGGTTATTGGAAATGATGCCGCTAATTTCTCTGCCGGCGCCAATCTGGCTATGATGCTGATGCTGGCTATAGAACAGGAATATGATGAGCTGGATATGGCGGCCCGTATGTTTCAGAATACTTCGATGCGAATCCGTTACTCCTCAGTACCCGTGGTGGTAGCTCCTCACGGACTAACCCTCGGCGGCAGTTGTGAATTTACTTTGCATGCCGATAAGGTTCTGGCTTCTGCCGAAACATACATTGGCCTGGTTGAATTCGGCGTTGGTATTATTCCGGCCGGTGGTGGCACCAAAGAAATGACCCTGCGCGCATCAGATGCTTATCAGGATGGTGCCATCGAGTTTTTTGAATTGCAAAAACGTCTTTTAACCATTGCCATGGCCAAAGTCGCTACCTCTGCGCACGAAGCCTTTGAACTGGGTATTCTTAAAGCAGGTCGTGATGAGGTGGTGATGAATCCATCGCGCGTTATTGCCGAAGCTAAACGTTCCGTTATCGAACTCAGCCACTCCGGATATACACAACCGGCTCCGCGACACGACATTCGGGTTTTAGGTCGCAGTGCACTGGGAGCCTTTCTTTCCGGAATGAACGGTATGCTTCAGGGCCGCTATATCAGTGAACACGATCGACTGATATCCGAAAAACTGGCTTACGTCATGTGTGGGGGCGACCTCAGTACCGACACCCGGGTCAGTGAGCAATATCTTCTCGATCTTGAACGCGAGGCCTTTCTTTCCTTGGTAACCACTAAGAAAAGTATGGAGCGCATTCAAAGTATTCTGACTACCGGAAAACCACTTCGCAACTAATTTGTAACTTGACTTTAACCGATACAACACCAACCCGTCTATTGCTTTGAAAAAAATCAACCTTACCGTACAGATTATTATCGCAATGATATCAGGCATCATACTGGGACAGGTATATCGCACCATATATCCCGATGCTGCACTGCAGAAAAACTTCGCATCTAACATTCAGGTCTTGTCCGATATATTTCTTCGTCTGGTTAAGATGATTATTGCACCTCTGGTATTTAGTTTATTGCTAACCGGTATTGCAAAAGCCGGCGATTTTAAAACCGTGGGGCGCATTGGATTAAAAACATTATCCTATTTTCTTGGAGCCACGCTCTTGGCTTTGATTACAGGGCTTGTGATGGTCAATCTGTTTAAACCGGGCAGTGCACTTAATCTGCAGGCGGTCACTCCATCCAATACCAATCAGGTGCATCGGTTTAATCTGCGTGATTTTGTATCACATATTTTCCCTGAAAGTATCGTGAAAGCCATGGCTCAAAATGAAATCCTTCCGATTATCATTTTTGTATTGTTTTTTGCTGTGGCTACAGCCGCAATTCAGGAGCGCGGAAAAATGATTCTCGACTTCTTCGATGCTGTTGGTCACGTAATGCTAAAGGTTACGTCGTATGTTATGAAGCTGGCACCCATTGGTGTATTTGGGGCAACAACCGCCGTGATCACAGAACAGGGATTAAGTATTCTGGGAGCTTATGCCGAGATTATCCTATCCTTTTTTCTGGGCTTGTTGATTTTTATTTTTGTCATACTTTATGGTATCTGCCTCATCGCCAGGATTCCTTTTTTTCGCTTATTGGCACACGTAAGAGAACCGATGCTTTTGGCATTTACCACTGCCAGCAGTGAGGCCGCAATGCCCAAAGTCATATTGGGACTCGAGCGTTTCGGCGTTAGCAACCGTATAGTGAGTTTTGTTTTACCCTTAGGGTACTCATTTAATCTGGATGGCAGTATTATGTATATGATTTTCGCTACAATCAGTATTGCTCAGGCATACGGCATGAATATTTCATTCGAACAGCAGATCATCATGATGCTTGTACTGATGATAACCAGTAAAGGCGTGGCCGGTGTACCTCGGGCCAGCCTGGTGGTTATAGCCGGCATGCTTACGATGTTTGCTATACCGGCTGAAGGTCTTACACTATTGCTTGCCATAGACTGGCTTTTGGATATGGGCAGAGCCTGCACCAATGTGATTGGCAATGCGGTAGCAACTTGTGTAGTTAGTAAATGGGAAGGCGAAGTCATTGATCATCATCAAAAAAAATAATCATAAAATCCTCTGCCGTCATGAATTTGATCACGTGGACATACAATCTAAATCAACACCTCACTAAAATTTAAACATCAACATCATGCAGGAAGCATATATCATAGCAGGATTGCGCAGTGCCGTAACTAAAGCAAAAAAAGGCGGCTTTCGATTTACCCGGCCCGATGATTTGGCTGTTGATCTTATCGGTCAGCTAATCGCTAAGGTGCCATCATTAGACCCCTTAAGAATTGATGACCTGATTGTGGGCAATGCTGTTCCTGAAGCAGAGCAGGGCTTGCAGATCGGGCGCATGATCTCCGTGCGGGCACTGCCAATGCGCGTACCCGGCATGACGGTGAACCGTTACTGCGCCTCTGGTCTTGAATCCATTGCCATAGCCACAGCGAAAATCAGAAGTGGTATGGCCGAATGTATTGTTGCAGGTGGCACCGAGTCGATGTCGCTTGTGCCAACCGTTGGCTGGAAGACTGTGCCAAATTATCAGGTAGCTAAAAATAATCCTGATTATTACCTGAGTATGGGCTTAACCGCTGAAGCCGTTGCTCAGGATTATAAGATTTCCAGAGAGGAACAAGATGCCTTTGCCTATCAATCCCATCAGCGCGCTATTCACGCCATAGCACAAGGACATTTCAAAGAGCAGATTGCGCCGGTTCGTGTAGAAGAAGTGTATGTAAATGAAAAAGGCAAGCGGGCAACACGTTCCTGGATGGTTGAAACCGATGAGGGACCAAGAGCAGATACTTCCATGGAGGCCCTGTCGGCACTTAAACCGGTATTTGCACAACAAGGCACGGTAACAGCAGGTAATTCATCACAGACAAGTGATGGCGCCGCATTTGTGATTGTAATGAGTGAACGCATGATGCGTGAGCTAAACCTTGAGCCTATTGGTAGGCTGATTAGTTGTGTTAGCGTTGGTGTTCCTCCGCGTACTATGGGCATAGGGCCTATTGAGGCTGTTCCACTGGCACTCAGGCAGGCAAAACTCAAACAGACCGACATCGATTTGATTGAACTGAATGAGGCTTTTGCCTCACAGAGTCTGGCGGTAATCAAAACACTTCAATTGGATGCGACAAGAGTAAATATCAACGGTGGCGCAATTGCACTGGGGCATCCGTTAGGCTGTAGCGGCGCTAAACTCTCTATTCAATTATTGAGTGACCTGAAACGACTGAATAAGAAATATGGAATGGTTACCGCCTGCGTTGGTGGAGGGCAGGGAATTGCCGGCGTGTGGGAACGATTATAATCACACACCAACTCATCAACAAAATCTGTAAGGAACATTTCGACTAAGCGGTCTATTTGTTTTTACCCATTCTTATTCGGTATAAGCCGGTTAGATTAAGGATATCTCTATTATAAAACTGCCCATCTGCAGTTTGCTGAAACCAGTTTAAATATCCGGCTTCAACATTCACATTAGGTGTTAATTCATAATTAAGGGCTACATAAATTCGATTCTGATCGAAGATGTTCGTTAGTATTTTTTTACCCATATTCACATGCAATTCATCACTCAGCTTTAGCCGGAGATCGTGATCTGTAAACACCCGCCATAAGGGTATTGTAGCCTGAAGTCTATATCTGAATCTGAAATTTCCGAACCCGAAACCATCCTCGAGTTCAGTTCTGGTATGGTTAGTATTATGAAAAAATCGCGCCTCGGTTCTGAAGCGATGATCAAATGTAAGTTTAGTTAGTTTTTGACTGTAGGCTACTTCGATATGAGGTCGGAGTTCCGGAACAGTTAATTTCACCGGTGCTTCCGGGTCGTTAGGATTTTGTAAAAATAAACTCATACCAACTGAAGCATCCCATCCGGTATTAGCAATGTAACGATGTAAATGACTTCTGAACAGAAATTGATGATGGGCCATTGGATTCACAAAATGACGCTCCTGAATTTCATTTTGCCAATACCATTTATCATTGACTTCTAATTTAATGAATACCCCCTCCCAGATAAGATGTTGCCTGATGATATTTTTTTGTGCACGCAATGCACCGGCAGGTATCATGATCAGTGCAAGTAACAAGAGTCGAAAAAAGGTCAACAAAACAAACAGGTTATTTTCTGCTTCGGTATGTCCAGGGCGGTATAGGGTTCGAAATAGCCCATAACCCCCGTTTGGCATTTCGTGCATTAGTTTCCAATTGAGCCCAATAGGCATTGCTGTCGTATTTCTTATAATGCCAGGCTAAGCCATTCTGGAGTAAGAGCTCATTCAAAATTTGACCATTAGCAAGGTAAACCGTGCCGATCGTGCGACCATAGCGGTCTTTTTTACTTGATTTAACTGTTACTGTTTTGCCAAAAATCTGGGATGAGGTAAACTGCTTGGCTCGCTGACCATAATCCTGCTTGAGTTCGGGACAATCCACGCCATGCAGTCTGATCTTCATCTCCACATTACCCGGGGCCAGTAGTGTAAATGAATCGCCATCGTGAACGCCGGTAACCTTACCGCTGATTTGTGCAGTAAGGAATAATGGACCTGCAAACACAAATCCTACGATCCAAATCAATCTAATCATTTGCATATTGGTGTATGGATAATTTTAGATAAATCCTTACAGATAGCTGAGAATATTTTTATTCTTCATGCCATAACTGATATTGGTGTAATACTCTTCCCCAAATGTAATCTGCGAAACAAGGTCAGCTTTTACGTGTGTTGTTTTTTCGCTGGCAAGTTTACGGGTTACCAGAATATCCTTACTCAACATAAATAACTGATTCAGTGTAATGTCGCCATTAAGATAGTGCCTTAAGAGTTCGCCGGTAGTAGTATAAAACACATCCCCGCCTATATCCATCAGGTGGCTCGATAATATCAACACCTCGCCGTTTTTATAAAGGCCGAGTATACAACCTTCGGAATTAATTATGTCTGTGATTTTTTTTAGATTTTTAGTTTCTATAAGCATATTTTAAGTGTTTAATAAGCACAAAGGTAAATAGGAATTTATTCTGAGTTTACAAATCAATCAATTACTACATTTTCGTCTGAACACAGGCTCCTCTTAAATGAACCTTACGAAATAACGGTAATAGCTACAAGCAAAAAACTTACGATACATTATAAATTATATCACAGCCCGACGATTCAGCCTGAGCGATACCAAAAAAATTGAATCCGGTTTCCGCTTACTTCGCTCAATCATTCAACCAATACCTAATATCTTTGTTACACAGAGTGAAATGAATAGTAACAACCTATTAGATAAGGCGCTTCGTTCGGAATGGTTAAGCCCCGAAGAGGGTATCTATTTATTCGAATACGCCCCCCTGGGCGATCTGATGCAAGCCGCACATACGATGCGCAAACAAGCTGTGCCGGGTAATGATGTAACCTGGATCATTGATCGCAATGTGAATACTACCAATGTATGTATTGCCAATTGTAAATTTTGCAATTTCTTCCGCAAACCCGGACACCCCGATGCCTATATTACGACCATAGATCAGTACACTCAAAAAATTGAAGAAACCATTCGCTATGGTGGTGATCAGTTGTTGCTTCAGGGAGGACATCATCCCGATCTGGGCCTTGATTTTTATGTGAATTTATTTAAACAACTCAAGGAACGCTATCCTGCCATTAAACTACACGCCCTGGGACCACCGGAAATAGCCCATATCACAAAACTTGAAAAAAGTACCCACCGCGAAGTCCTAAAAACACTTATGGATGCCGGGCTCGATTCCCTTCCCGGTGCAGGAGCCGAAATTCTGAACGACCGGGTGCGCCGCTTAATCAGTAAAGGTAAATGCAGTGGACAGGAATGGCTGGACGTGATGCGCGCCGCCCACCAATTGCAACTAACCACATCAGCAACTATGATGTTCGGTCACGTGGAAACACTATACGAACGATTTGAACATTTAGCCTGGCTCCGCCAGGTTCAAAGCGAGAAACCCGAACAGGCAAAAGGATTCATTGCATTTATACCCTGGCCCTTTCAGGATGAAGGCACGCTGCTGAAACGACTGCGAGGCATACGTAATCAAGTAAGCAGTGAGGAATACATCCGAATGCTGGCCCTGAGCAGACTGATGTTACCCAATATCAAAAATATACAGGCATCCTGGCTCACCGTAGGTAAACAGATTGCGCAGGTTTGTCTGTACGCCGGCGCCAACGACTTTGGTTCCATTATGATCGAAGAAAATGTGGTTAGCGTTGCCGGCGCACCGCATCGCTTTACCAGTAAAGGTATTCAGGAAGCTATTCGCGAAGCAGGTTATGAGCCCAGATTACGAAATCAGCAGTATGGATTTCGTGAAATGCCCGAACTGATGGAACAACAGGTCATCAACTATTAAGATGTTGTTACTGATCAGGCCAAAACATTTTGGATTTAATGCTCAAACAGCAGGCAGTAATGTGTTTCAGCAAAATGTGGATCGCTCATCTTTTATTCAGGAAATGGCGCTTCGCGAGTTTGATGCACTCATTGAACTTCTGCATCTGCACGATATAGAACATATTGTATTTGACGATACCGACGAACCATTAAAGCCCGATGCCGTGTTTCCGAATAACTGGTTCAGTACCGATTACAACGGACAACTTATTCTTTATCCTATGCTTGCCCCCAATCGCAGAACAGAACGTAGAAAGGATATTATTACCTACCTCAATCAAACAGGATATCTGCATACTACAGATCTCACGACCTACGAAAATAAAAACATGTTTCTTGAGGGTACCGGAAGTCTGATACTCGACCGAACACTGCGTTATGCATACATGTGTCGCTCACAGCGAAGTCACGAGGCCTTGCTTGATGAATTCTGTACCCGGTTGGGCTATGAAAAAATGGTATTTGATGCCCGTACCCCCAGAGGTGAAGAAATCTATCATACCAATGTGATGATGAGTATTGGTCATGAAGTTTGTATTATCGGTGATACGCTCATCCCCGATGAATCGGAGCGGATCCATCTGCTGGAACACCTCGATCTGTATTATCACCTGGTGCAGGTTGATGAGGACCAAATCAGACAATTTGCCGCCAACACCTTGTTTGTTACCAACCAACATGGTCAGGGATACTGGCTGATGAGTACAAAGGCAATGAAATCCTACAGCCCGCAACAGATAAAAGTCCTTGAAAACGACGGCACCATTCTGGCCACGCAGATAGATACTATTGAAAAATATGGCGGTGGCAGTTTACGGTGTATGCTTGCTGAGTTGGTATAAGTTTCTCATTACGTTTAGTTTCATAGTAAAACGATAATTCCGCCGCAACAAAACACGATTCCGTATAAATATTATTTTTATAGTTGAAATAACGTAAGACTATGTTGCAACGCCCCTTCGATTTTAAAAAATGGATTGATGATAACCGACACCTTCTTAAGCCACCTGTTGGCAATCAGGTCGTATACAAGGGCAATGATGATTTTATTGTTATGGTAGTTGGAGGTCCAAACTCCAGAAAAGATTATCACTACAATGAAAGCGAAGAATTCTTTTATCAATTGGAGGGTGAAGTAAATATTCGTATTATCGAAAATGGTAAACAGGTTGACGTGCCCATAAAAGAAGGAGAAATATTTTTACTTCCGGCCCGAGTGCCCCACTCACCACAACGACCTGCCAATACCGTGGGACTGGTGATGGAGATGCATCGAAAAAACGGAATGAAAGATGGATTTCAATGGTATTGTGAAAAATGCGATCATTTACTGCACGAAGTCTATTTTGAACTTACAGACATTGTGACACAGTTTCCACCCCTAATGCAAAGTTTTTACGGCGATATCCATAAACGAACCTGTAAACAATGCGGCACCGTGATGGAACCGCCGGCACCGGTTAAATAATTATCGAATCAGCACGACAGTGCCCTTCCGTTCTGTGGTTTGTCCGAGATTATCTACTACACGAACATAATATACATAAGCCCCTTGCTGGGCAGGTTTACCATTATATGTGCCATCCCATCCCTGATCAAAATCAGTTGTACTGAAGAGTACCGCACCCCAGCGATCAAATACTTCAAACAGATACGATTTATCTCCGGTAAAACGCATCACCGGTTTAAATATCCGGTTCTTGCCATCCGGAGCAAAAGCATTTGGCATGCCTATTTTTATCAGCTGACTTAAGCAGAGTTCATTCGATCTGCTGATTACGGTGTCAGGAGCTCCATCGGGGCGAACTGTTGCGGTAAGTGATTCAACCACGTAACATATGTTACCCGAATCACCAACCAGTGCGCTCACATCCTCCGAAAAGAGATTCTCAGGCGGCGCATAGGTTAGCACATTCTGCCAGCCTGTGGCTGTGTTCCGTTTTACTTCATATTGCAATACCGTTCCTTTTTCATGAATGTAATCATCCCAGTTGAGTTCATTGGTAAGGTTACTAAATGCATAGCCCTGCAGTAAAATAGTTTTGGCATAATTGGATGTTTGTTCATTTCCGCAATTGTCTTTCATTGTAACCCGATAGTAATAACTGCGCGATTCGTTAAATGCACCTTCATCGTCATAAAACTGAACGGATGGAACTGATCCCGGATTGAAAGCATCTATAGAATTAAATACTAAACCATCCTCACTGCGTTCAATCAATAAGTTAATGACTTGTGAAGCAGGATTAGCCGAATAAAAAATACGGTTAACCCCCGGTTGCAATACCGTTGCATTATGTACATAAACATCACTTAAGGGATTCTGAGGATTAGGTGAAAAACACAAGGTATTGGATACAGAAACTTCATTGGTACCCAGCTCTTCGGCTGTAACATATACGCACATATTGTCCGATGTATAGGGAATCGTATCAATAATCTGTGTAGTAGAATCGTAAAGCGTAAAAGGTGCTCCGTTAAAAGACAGATAGATTTTATATTGTTCCACTCCATTATTCCAATTGATATAATTCGTCCAGTTTATAATGGCAATTCCTTTACACGCACTTGGCACTCCGCTCATAAACAGGGTTCGTTGCGGTTTAATATTAATGAGGCTGGCATTCCAGCAGGAGTCGAAAGCGGCTATGGTATATTCTTCTGAAGCACTGTTTGGATTACTGCTTGCATCGGTGTATGAATTAACTGTGGCGCCATAGACGGTATCAACGGGCAGGTTAGCCCCACCAACTACTTTGTAAATGATAAAACCCGCCGTTTCGGGACTCGGACTGGGCAGCCAATTTAACTGAGCAAAACTTCCATTCAGCGTAACTACGGCAATTTCCGGTGTTACAGGAGGATTACTGTCTAATGTATCCGAAGTGGGCTGTGTGGCACCGGGGCAATTATAAAATGACAGCATGTAATAATAATAGGTATTAACCAGCGCATTTGCCGAAACATCAAGATAGGATGTTTGCAACTCGGTGTTGATGTTTGTGAGCACACTATACGGTCCATTAATATTGGTAGAGACATATATGGTGTATGAGATAAATGGGCCGCAAGGATTATCCGGCACACTCCATTCCAGTAATACTTGTCCGTTAGCCTGAGCAGTAGCGCACTTCAGATTAGGGGGATTAATTGTTTGAGCATGAGCAAGGGTGCTGAAGCATAAACTCAAAATCCAAATCTGAATAATTCGAATCACGATACGTTAATATTTTTTCCTGCAATCACCTTATAAAAAGTATCCGAACGATAATAACGTTGTGCAATATCCCGAATTGCCTGAGGGGTTGCACTGCGCAAGCGGTCAACGTAATGGAGCATATACTCCTTATCAGCACCAAAAAGCAATAATCCTTTTAAGAAATCATGCTGATTAAATGCGCCATCGAGATCGCCCAGAAATACGCCCATGCGGTAGTTCATCGCCGACTGAAGTTCATCCACATCAATTAAATCATTCTGTAAACGTAAAATTTCGTTTTCTATTTCGTGCAATGCCGACTCAGTTACATCAGCGCCCACTTCAGTAGCAATACACAAATAGGCCTCATTAACAAAACTGGCTATGGTTGAATAGATGCCGTAGCAAAAGCCCTTATCCTCGCGGAGATTACTCATAAGCCTGGAACCGAAATACTCTCCCAAAACGAGGTTCGTGGCCTTAACCAAAGGATAATCGGGATGTAATTTGTTGATGAAACGCTTGCCTACTCGTATGGCACTCTGCAGGGCATCAGCTTTCTCATCTATATATAAATCAACGGGTGAAGCATCTAATGAAACGATGCTCGTTTTTTTATCGGCAGGCTGATTTAACGGAATACCTAAGTGACGATCGATCAATTGAATATGGCTATCCGTTAATTTTCCGGAGGCAATGATGAAGGCATTCTCATGATGGTAATGTTGTTGCTTGAACATCAGCAGATCCTTGCGGCTCAGGACTTCCAGGTCTTGCTTGGATGTGGTGTAGCCAATAGGATGGTTTTTACCGAATAAAACAGAAGTAAACAATCGCTGTCCGAGATGTTCCACTTTTTTCTCGTTAACTTCAATTTTTTGCTTGTTATTTCGGATGTATAATTCAAGTTCACTCTCCGGAAAAGAAGCTTCGGTTATTAATTCTGTCATTAGAGGCAACAGATATTCCAGATGTTTATTCAAACAGTAAAGCGTCAGCGACGAATAATCAATAAAACTACTTACCTGAATACTGGCTCCATAGTAATCAATCAGATTGGCGATATCGAGCGAACTGCGTTTGCTGGTACCCTCCTTGAACAGGCTGGCCGTACAGGTTGCTACTGCCCGCTTATGTTCCTGCCAGCGACCGGCAAAAAAAATCAATTCAATCTTTGCTACTTCCTGCATTCCGGACGTAAGTATATGTACCGGTATCTTATTCGTTAACTGAATCGATTTCACATCAGGATAACGTATTCCGGATATAGGATGAATTTCGGGGGCAATGCTTCTGTCTGTAATCATATTATCCGCAAATTTGCGCTAACACCACAATACAATACGTAAAAAAAGCGGACCGTTGTTAGTCCGCTTTTGTTGAAATGACCGATAATTTAATTTATTTGATTTTGATAAACTTTTTCATCTGAGTGTATTCGCCGTTCTTGAATTCTAACAAATAGGTTCCTTCACTCAAATTGCTGATATCCAGAGCATATTGTTGCATTCCGGGAGCGTTGATGTTAGATACCGTGTATATCAGATGCCCTATAAGGTTGTACACATTTATTGTAGTTTGACCTCCCACAGGTGCGAAATAGGAAACATTCAATAAATCCGTAGCCGGAATCGGATAGGGTACAAAAAGTTGAGCCTTACTCTGACCGTTCCATACCGACGTTGTGCCCCCTAAAACGTTGAACATAATAACTCCCTCAGGTGCTACCAAAGGCTTGCGTACAGTTCTTCCACTGTTGCTTGATGCTTCGATGTAATAAAACACTTTTGTGCCGGCGGATTGCGCCGGAATAAATGCCTGATAGTTTCCGGCGCCTAAAGAGCTCATAGGCAATGAAGCATAGCCACTTAGCGTATCGATAGTCCAGAATAGATTAACCGATGCAACACCGCTTTGTGTATTCACATAGGCATTTACCTCGTAAGGAGTGCTTGTATTATTTGTGTCGTATAGCTTGGCATGCGAAATAAAGATGGGGTCATCTACACCAATCTCGTGTGTGATGCAATGCAAGGCGCCGCTGTACTGAATAATATCATTACAATCTATCAATTTAATTTTATAGCCGGGCATACTCTCTGTCCAAATGCGATATGCCATGGTATCATACTCCTCATAATAGTTAGGTACGATGATGTAATCATTACAGATTAAGGCATTGGTGTAGGTGCGATAATAACCATTCCCAAAAGGCTGTCCGGGGTAATTACCCGATGGACTTGGTGGCTGTGGAATACGAATAACCTTATACGGGCGATTAAAACAACTCTGAAAATTATCCAATACATACTGCAGATTTTCTTCTATCTGAGGACCATCCGAGATGCCATCGGGATAAGAGCCAACCAACAAAGTCTCCTCATCAAGCAGTTTCATGTGCATATCGATATGATGAATACCATCGTAAGGAAGCATATCCATTTTTATGTATCGGTTAATTCCCATGTACTTCTTCATTATACTATCTACATCGGCCTCCGTTAGATTGTTATTAAAGCCACCGCCGGGTGCATTCTCTTCCAACACCAGTTTGGAGCAAAAGGCGGTACCATGCCCATCACTCATATAATTACCGCCCGTATTTACCAATTTATTGGGCGTGGTTGTAGTTTCATATATTGGCTGGTTGAGGAAATCTGCAAGCGCAACAGGGCTTGCGTCATCCTCAGGTCGTTGCGGACGGTTATACTGCCAGTCGACCAAAGAGTTATTGAATACTTCATTTTCATAAATGGTATTGGCACTGTAGTCCCTGGCCCAAATAGAATTAGTTGATGTAGTTACGTATTGGATATTGTACAGAGGCACATTCTTGCCGGTTAGGTAATTTTTTACGGAGTTCGAATCTGTACAAAGTATATATACGGTGGCCGTCTCCTGTATATGGTCGCATATAGAAGCCAGCGTAGCAAATAAATCGACACCGGAATAGGTCTTCCAAGAAATCACAACACCTTTCATCTCTTCCCATTGAGCCGCGGCTCGAACCGGTACAGGAGGTGGCGTAGTTACACGGGGCAATAGGCTGTTCTCCAGAAAAGTTGGAGCCTCATCACTGCTGATTGGTTTAAAGAAAGGTTGTTCTTGCTGAGCCTGAACATGGAGTGTCAGGCTGATTAGCCATAGTATTACAAGTATGCGCATCATGTTTGTATTGATGCGTTCAAATATATCAAATGATATATGCCATAGTAGGGTCTCTGATATTAAATATTTTGAAAAACGTTGCTTTTGGGGTTATTCTGACGTTACCTTATAAAGTTTACTTTTGCAAGTATGTTAATTGAAGTTTTAAAATCTAAAATTCACCGGGTTAAGATTACAGAGGCTGACATCAATTATGTGGGTAGCATTACTATTGATGAGGCGCTCATGGAAGCGGCGAATCTGATTGAAAATGAGAAGGTTCAGGTTGTTAATATCAATAATGGCGAACGCCTCGAAACATACGTTATCAAGGGCAAACGAAATAGTGGCATCATCTGCCTCAACGGTCCCGCCGCAAGAAAAGCTTTAGTAGGCGATTTGGTCATCATCATTGCTTACGGCTTACTTCCGGCCTCAGAGGCTTCACAGTTTAAACCTGCTCTTGTTTTTCCAACCGATAATAAACTTACTTAACTGTTGTATCGCAAATTTTCCTCTGTACTGCGTGTTTTATTATTTGCAACATTTGGCATTGTATTGCTGTGGTTAATTTTTCGAAATCAGGATATTGACCTGATTTATGCTAATCTGAAAAAAGCCAATTACTATTGGGCATCAATGGTTTTTGTATTTGGATTCATCAGTAATATTAACCGATCTGCACGATGGAATATGTTACTGGAGCCTTTGGGCTATAAACCTAAACTGTATAATACCTTTATCGCCGTATTGATAGGATACTTTGCCAATCTGGGTCTCCCCCGAATGGGCGAGGTGTTCCGTTGCAGTATTCTGAACCGTTATGAAAATGTGCCCGTTGACAAATCGTTTGGTACAGTTGTAACCGAGCGTATCATTGATGTGATATCGCTGTTTGTTTGTTTGGCTATCGTACTGCTATTTGAGTTTGAACGGGTCAGCAATATATTTTATGACTTTATCGTAAATCCGATTTTAAATAAACTCCAATCCCTGCTTGGTCATTCAGCAAATACAAATCTTATCGCAATGGGCGTGCTGTTAGTACTGCTTGTTTTATTGTTCCTGATCTGGAAGTTTATACGCAAATCATCCTATTACGAACGCATAATAAAAATTCTTAATGGATTTAATGAAGGACTGCTATCCATAAGAAAAGTGAAAAATATTCCGCTACTGATATTTCATACAGCCATGATGTGGGTGATGTACTGGATGATGGCCTATTTGTGTTTCAATTCGTTCGATTTCACCGCAATGCTCTCTCCACTTACCGGTTTCGTGGTTATGGTTTTTGGCGGATTTGGTTTTGCGGCTCCGGTTCAGGGCGGATTTGGCGTGTTTCATTTTATCGTTTCACAAACGCTTGCTCAGTATGGCGTTGAAATCAACAATGGGCTAAGCTATGCCCTTCTTAATCACTCGGTGCAAACCATCAGTGTAATTCTTTTCGGACTGATAGCGCTCATCGCCTTACCTATTATTAATAAGCCGAAATCAAAATCCGAAATATGAATCACCTCGAAGCCGTTCAGCAGAAAATCATGCCCCTTCAGGATTTACTGAGACTCAGAAATATCTGGCACTTCAAAAGTGAACCCGTGGTGTTCACCAATGGATGTTTTGACATACTTCACAAAGGACACATTCATAGCCTTACCGAGGCCGTATCATTTGGCAAACATCTGGTTATAGGTTTAAACAGCGATGAGAGCATCAGGCGAATTAAAAAAGATGGACGCCCAATTCAGGACCAAACATCACGTGCACTTGTTCTGGCGGCCTTATCTTGCACCGATGCTATCATCATCTTTAATGAGGATACACCTCTTGAATTAATACGAGCCATTAAACCGGAGGTGCTGGTAAAAGGCGGAGACTATACCCGGGAAACAATTATCGGAGCAGAGGATGTTTTGGCTAATGGTGGTCGTATTGAAATTATAAAATTAATTGAGGGTTATTCCACGACCGCTATCGAACAGAAAATAGCCGGTCACAAATAGTTAATAAGTTATATACATTTTCATTTTATATGGAATGCAACTATTTTGCTGTAAACAAATACAGATAAGCGTTTTGAAATAGATAGTGTTTTGGCCTCATATGTGAACAAGTTTTTTTTTACCCTATGTAACTCTATGCATTGCATAATTCTATAAAAAAAATACATTGGGTGCATTCTTTAACTAAAACCCAATAAAAAATGAAGAAAAAAATTCCACTCATTGGGGTGTTGCTTTTGCTCTTTATGCAACATCTTTCGGCTCAGAATCGCATCATCTCCGGTGTGGTTAATGACCAAAAAGGCGAACCGATAATTGGAGCATCTGTACTGGCGAAGGGAACAACCACCGGAACCTACACCGATGCGTCCGGTAAGTTTACGCTGATTATAAGCCAAAATGTTACCACATTAGTGGTGAAGTATCTCGGCATGAAAAATAAAGAAGTTGAAATTGGTGCGAATACCAGTCTGATGATTTCAATGGAAGATGATGTACTCGGATTAGATGAGGTTGTAGTAACTGCTTTAGGTGTATCCAAGGAGAAAAAATCTCTCGGGTATAGTTCCCAGGAAGTCGGAGGTGGCCTTATTTCACAAAGTGGTGAAGAGAATGTCATACAAGGCTTATCCAGCAAATTCAGTGGGTTGTTTGTAAACGGGTCCGGTGGAACTCCGGGCGCCAGCAGTAAAATCATTATTCGCGGGCCTTCAACGTTTACCGGAAATAATCAGCCGCTTATTGTCATTGATGGGGTACCCATAGACAACTCAACCGATGGTACAGTTGCCGGCGATTACCCATTCAACGAAACCTTAAGCGGAGTAAATAATTCTAACCGTGCCGTTGATATCAATCCGGATGATATTGATAATGTTTCGGTATTGAAGGGTCCTGCCGCAACAGCTTTATATGGTGCGCGGGCCGGATCGGGTGTAATCCTAATCACAACCAAGCGCGGTAGCGGAATGGGTAAAAAATCAATCAACTTTACCTACAGCACATCTCTTGAATTTTCTGAAGTAAATAAATTACCCGAGCGTCAGTTACAATATGCCCAGGGCGTTGGGGGAGGCAAATTCGACTCTCTTGGAAACGTTTTTGCAGAGGGAGCTTTCGTTGAAGGTGATCCGGGTCCGGATGGTTTATGGTTTACTGATGATGATGTATCTTCCGGTACACCAAACAGTTGGGGGCCACTGATTAATAGCATTGACAGAACACCGGTTGATAATGCAAATAATTTCTTCGAAACCGGTGTAACCTTCAATAATAATTTTGCTATCAGCGGAAGTGGGCAAAACAGTTCATTTCGTTTATCCTTTGGCCATACTAACGATAAAGGTATCGTTCCAAATACTGAATTCAAGCGTACGACCATTCGACTGAATGCTGATCATAAAATAACTAACTATTTCTCTGCAGGGGCCTCTATAAACTATATTAACAGCGGCGGCCTGCGTGCGCAAAATGGGAGTAACCTTTCCGGGGTTATGCTCTCGCTGATGCGCGCACCTGCAAGCTATGACCTCTCAGCAGGCTATGAAACAGATGCCGGTGATAACAGAAGTTATTTTGCTATTTACGATAACCCATACTGGACTGTTTACAATAATCCGTATACAGATAACACCAATCGTATCCTGGGCAATGTA
>BJGO01000010.1 GCA_014190535.1 Bacteroidota bacterium
CGGCGCTGATTCCTACCAATGGTTTCCACAAACCGGTATTAGCAATTACACATCAAATGCCATTCAGGCTACGGTATCAACGAACATAACTTATACTGTTATTGGGTACAATACCAATGGCTGTAGCGACACCGCTTCAATTAGTTTAACTCCTCTTGAAACGCCGATGCTGGCTTATGATGATACCGTGATCTGCTATGGTGATTCGGCCACATTACACGTGTCGGGCGCTAACAGCTATCAGTGGTTCCCATCATCAGGATTAAGTCAAACTACCATTCCTAATCCAATTTTTTACGGCAACGTCTCATCCAATTATATCATTACCGGAACAAGCGCAAATGGTTGTACGGCAACAGTACCTATGCAGATTATTGTGCAACCCCTTCCTATAGCCAATGCCGGCCCTGATACAATCATTTGTTTAGGAGATACTATTCAGTTATACGGCGGTGGAGGAATTTATTTTGAGTGGACACCATCACTGTTTTTAAATAGTAATTCTATTTTCAATCCTATAGTCATACCAACTGAAAATATAACTTACACGCTATCCGTCTCAGACAATTTTGGATGTAAAAATCAGGATGATTTAGAAATCACATTATATAAACCCTTTGCTATAAAAGCAGTGCCGGATATTTCTATATGTGAAAACAGCACCATACAACTTGGTGTAGAGGGGGGTTATACCTATGTGTGGTCTCCACCCTATGGCTTAGACAATATCTATTCTCCATACCCTTATTGCACATCGATTCAAAACACAACATACATAGTAAGCTCTTATGATGGACAATGTTTCTCGTCATCAGATACGGTAATTGTTAATGTTATACCCCCTCCGGTAATCGATGCCGGCGCTGATATAGTTGCCGCCGCAGGAGAGACCATACAACTAAATGCATATACCAATGCCTCTAACTACTACTGGACTCCCGGAAGTCAGCTTTCTTGCACAAACTGTCTTGACCCGTTTATTCAAAACTTAAATTATACTGAACTATATTATTTTATTGCCATTGATTCCTCAGGTTGTCGTGCCGAAGATTCAATATACGTGAGAATGATTTGTACGGATGATGCGATTTTTATTCCGAACACTTTTACTCCTAACGGGGATCAAAAAAATGATGTGTTTCGGATTAGATCATATGGGATGAGTCATATTAGTCTTTTCAGAGTTTATAACCGCTGGGGGGAGTTGATATTTGAAACAAATAACATAAACGAAGGCTGGGATGGCACCTGGAAAGGGGAACTCTGTTTCCCTGCGGTATATGTTTATTATGTCGAAGGGGTATGCTCGGATGGAACCAAACTTTTAAAACACGGCAATGTTACACTAGTAAGATAATAATTGTCGTATTACGGTGTCGATTCGGGACTTGGGAAGAAAATTGTTTTCAAGTGGTATTGCAAAAGGCACCGGCGTATCTAAAGCGGCACAACGCAGGACGGGAGCATCAAGATATTCAAAACAGTGTTCAGAAATCCAGGCGCTGATTTCGCCCGATAGTCCGCCAAAGAGTGTATCCTCGTGAAGCACCAATACCTTACCTGTTTTTTTCACTGCATCTCGGATTGCATCATAGTCAAGAGGCAACAGTGTGCGCAAGTCGAGTATTTCCAACTGCACATCCGGATTTTGACTTTGCCACTCTATTGCCCAGTGCACACCGCTTCCATATGTTATTATAAGAGCGTCATCGCCCTGTTGTACTGTTTGTGCTTTCCCGATTTCAATTGTATAGTAATCGTCGGGCACCTGACCGGTTATAGAACGATACAATGCCTTATGTTCAAAAAACATAATCGGATTGGGATCTTCAAATGCACTAAGCAATAATCCTTTTGCATCGTATGGGGTAGATGGATAGATAACCTTTAGCCCCGGTGTATGTGTGAACCAAGCTTCATTACTCTGAGAATGGAAGGGTCCGGCACCAACTCCGGCGCCTGTGGGCATGCGAATAACAACATCGGCATGCTGTCCCCATCGATAATGGCTCTTAGCAAGATTATTGATTATCTGATTAAAGCCACACGTTACAAAATCTGCAAACTGCATCTCAACCATGGCTTTAAAGCCTTTTATACTCAATCCCAATGCGGCACCCACGATGGCGCTTTCACAAAGTGGGGTGTTTCGCACTCGTTCCCGGCCAAATTCCTGAACAAATCCATCTGTAATTTTAAATACTCCTCCATATTCTGCTATATCCTGCCCCATCAAGATAAGTTTCTCATGGCGACGCATCGCCAATCGAAGACCATCGCTAATTGCATCTACTAAACGTTTTTCTGACTGTTTATTATTGTGTTTTTGAATAATCAAATCCGCCGGGTGATAAACATCAGCAAGCTCGTCTTTGGTAGTTGGTTGTATTTCGGGTTCATTAAAAACATGTTCAACACTCTGTTCGATATATGTTTTTGTTTTACTCTTAAAGTCTGTAATATAATCAGAGGTTATAATGCCCTGTGTGAGCAACCAATTTTCATAATTGATAAGGGGGTCCTTCTGCGCCCAAAGTTCAAATAATTCCTTGGGAACATATTTTGTTCCACTGGCTTCCTCATGACCGCGCATTCTGAACGTCATGCATTCGACCAGGTATGGCTTTTGTTCTCTGATACAATAGTCGCGCACACCGCGTATTGTGTCGAACACCTCAAGTATATTATTACCATCAATAATGACTGACTCCATTCCATAACCTTTAGCGCGGTCTGCCAATTGCTTACAGTTGTATTGTTCACTCACTGGGGTTGAAAGACCATATGCATTATTTTCAATTATAAATATGACCGGCAGATTCCAGACACTGGCCACATTGAGCGCCTCATGAAAATCACCTTCACTGGTTCCGCCATCGCCGGTAAAAGCCACAGAAACTTTTGCCTCTTTTTTTAACTTATGCGCCAATGCCGTACCATTTGCAATGGTGAGCTGTGGCCCCAGGTGTGAGATCATGCCTACGATATGATGGGGGTTGCTTCCAAAATGGAACGAGCGTTCCCGCCCTTTGCTAAATCCACTTTTTTTTCCCTGCCACTGTGCAAATAATTGTCTCAGCTCCATTTTTCGCGCTGTAAACACACCAAGATTTCGATGTAAAGGCATGATGTACTCATCAGCATCCAAAGCCATTGTAACGCCAACGGATATAGCCTCTTGTCCTATGCCAGAAAACCATTTGCTGATTCGCCCCTGCCTGAGAAGATTGAGCATTTTCTCCTCAATCATTCGGGGAAGAAGAAGTTCGCGATACAAGTCCCTTAATTGCTCATTGGTATAGTGTTTCCGATTGTATGAAATCATATGTGCTGAATTAGGGTGTGTTTGTCGAATGAATGTATTTATTTAAATCGGTGGCAATATATTGAGATAATACATTAGCTCCCAGAGAATTTAAATGGTTGTAATTAAAAAAATCGCTTGTTTTATTGAACATACTATAGCGTATAAAATACTTTTCATCTGATCTGATATAAAGATCTTCATAGTTTAAAAAAGGGACTTGTAGTGAGTCTGCAATATGCTTTACCCGATTCATTATATCTTTTTGATTTGTAAAGATGGAGTCGGCCTTTTGATGTTGTGTGGTATATAAAAATACCGGTATGATGTCTTTTTGTTTACACGTGGCCACCATTTCTTTCAGTATGGTGAATCCCATTTCTCGGGCAATTACTTTTTGCTTTTGGGTAGTGGGTGAATTGCTTGCTCTGGTCCAAAGATGGTCGACCGGAAGAAACCCTTTATAACTTTTTTTATTTGTATTCGGAGGGTACCACGTGCGGGTTAAGTCCGGCATTAGCGCCAAACCCCTTTCGTAATCTGTTGTCCCAATCAATCGAAGAAATATCATCCAAGATCGCACTATTGAATTACTGTATTCGGACTTATAAGGCGACAAATAGGAATATACCAATGTGTCATCCAGATATGGGTAATAATCTGTGATGTTAAATAACGGGCCATCGGTAAAAAAAATATTATAGTCTGTATTTATAACCATAATGCGGGGCTTGGTATGGTTACGGAGGTAGACGTTCATCAGCATATTGCTTTCAACGATCCCCATACCATTGACACCCAAAACATATGAATCAAGGCCTGTTACCGAATCGATTATGAATGGATTAACATGGCGGATTACGCGGGAAGATCCTACAAAAACAATATCATGCCTGTTTGATTGGTGTAATGCATATTCCAATGCATTCAATTTTTTTACCGATCGTAGATTAAGTCGTATGCAACTCCAATATAATAAAGATGGAATAAGCGCAATTATAAACACTACTAATATGGTATAAATTAATCGCTTCATTAAAACTGAAAGTAGATAAATGATTTTTGATTAAACACGCCTAATGTGATAATTAAAAATAATATGATTGAGGAAACAGCAATGTCTGTTTTAAATCGGGTGTCTAATGATGTAAAATTGAAATCATATTTGTGCTCTAAAAAGAACATAATCATTGAAGTGGCTATAACTATTATATAACCATAAAGGCCAAAAGATAAAGCCCCCTCATTAATGTAGGGGACTATATGTTGATCCGAGTTCTGAATCATATGCGAGATAAATGAAACAGCCTCCTCAAGTGATGTCGCACGAAAAAAAATCTGAATCAATGAAACAACCATAAATGTTAGGCCAATACTCAAGCTACTATACAACCAAACCGGCAGGTGTTTTCTGACAATCTTTCGCTGATTTTTAGTATACAACTCAAAGCACAAAACCGCCCCGTATAACAGTCCATAAATAAAAAAATTCCAGCCTGCTCCATGCCACAGGCCACTGGCTATAAATGTTATCAGAAGTGCTGATGCCACTCCGTGAATGCCTGCATTTCTCCAGTGAAAAGCTAGAGGCTGGTAGATATAATCTTTAAACCAGGTTGATAAAGAAATATGCCATCTTCTCCAAAACTCTGTAATGTTTTTGCTGAATAATGGCCGATCGAAATTAACCATGAGATTAATGCCGAGAATACGAGCCGAGCCAATGGCAATATCAGAATAACCGGAGAAGTCGCCATAAATCTGAATAACAAATGCCAAGGCGGCAAGAATAAGATAGACCTGATTCATTTCAGAATAGTTCTGATATACTGTATCAACAAACATAGCGATGCGATCAGCGATAACCACCTTCTTAAAATATCCCCAAAGTATTAATCGTAATCCGGATAATGTCATTGTCGGATTAAATGACTTTTTCTCGCGATATTGATGTAACATGTTTTGAGGGCGTTCAATAGGGCCCGCAACTAATTGGGGGAAAAACAACACATATAATGCATAGATACCAAGATGTCGTTCGGCTTTTTGCTGTCCTCTGTAAATCTCAATCGTGTAGCTTAATGCCTGAAACGTATGGAATGAGAGTCCGAGTGGAACTAAGATATTTAATACGGGCAAACTAAAATGCAGGCCCATAGCTTCAAACATGGCATTGAAATTAGTTGTGAAAAAGTTGAAATACTTAAACACCGCCAATACCCCAATATTTGCGATGATGCTTAAATACAATAAGTAGTTTCTTCTTCTGCCTTTAGCCTGCTCTAATTGAATTCCGATGACATAGTCGAGCAAAATAGTGCCGTACAGAATAAGTATATATGCCGGAACAAATGCCATGTAAAATACCGAACTTGCGGCTAACAACAGCGCCCATCTGTATCGATGTGCCATGATATAGTATAGAACTACTACTAATGGAAAAAAAAGAAGATAACTGAGTGAATTAAATAACATGGTTTACTCCTCGATTATCTCAATCCAATGCGATTGTGGTGATAAAACAAATCGAACCCGTTTATTTTCATAAGCCTCAGATATAATTTCATCAAACACCTTATATCCCTCATTAATCAGGTTCTTAATACACAAATCATACTCAGAAGTCTTATATCCAATATGATAAAACCCCAGGCCTCTTTTTTTAAAAGTACTTATTGCTGATGGTATTTGTACCTCTTCTATAAATTCAAAACATAATTCAGTTGTCGCCTGAAAAAACAGCACAGCAACACCTTGCGATGTAACATAATATTTATTGCTACAAGTATATGAGGGATGAAACGTCGCATACTGCTTTACCGCCTCGTCTATTGACTCAACAATTAATCCGATATGATGAAGACGCAGGAGACTCACCCGATTTTTAATTGAATAGCCGACACTATATCTCCTACATTTTTAGCGGATTGAATTTCAGCCGCCAAGAACTTGATATTAAATCGTTTTTCAATTGCCACAATAAGTTGTATGTGTGTAATGGAGTCCCATTCTTCAATATCCAGTGCGGTTGTATCGGGGGTTAACACCAGATTAGGGACATCAAGAATATCACCAAAGATTTTCGTTATCTCGTTCAACAAGGTCTCGTTATTCATAAAAAAGCAGGATTGTAAAATTAATCAATCGCAGGCAGCGATGATTATACTGATGCCGGAATACGATTATTTATTAGTTTTTTTACAGCCTCGGCAATAGCTTTGGCGTCGAAACCACATTCAAGCTGCAGTTCTTTCTGAGTGCCGTGTTCAATAAATCGATCAGGTATGCCCAAACGAACAACCTGAATGTCCGTGTAGTGCTTGTCGGCCATAAACTCAAGAACAGCCGAGCCAAACCCTCCTTTAATACAACCATCCTCAACCGTTACAATCTTTTTGAATCGCTTTAATATTTTGTGCAATAATTCCTCGTCAAGCGGCTTTACAAAGCGCATGTCATAATGCTCCGGGGTAATATCGTAGTCCATTAGCAACTTTGACGCTTCTGCAACAAAGTTTCCGGGATGACCAATTGAAAGAATGGCAACCTGATCGCCTTTCTTAACCAAACGACCTTTCCCTATTTCTATTTCAGTAAAGGCTTTTTTCCAATCAGGCATCACGCCCTCTCCCCGGGGATAACGAATACTGAATGGAAAATTATTTTTTTCCAACTGTGCGGTATACATCAGATTGCGCAATTCCTCCTCATTCATTGGAGCACTAACAACGATATTAGGTAAACAGCGCATGTATGCCATATCAAAAGCACCATGATGCGTAGCACCATCGTCGCCAACAAGCCCACCACGATCCAGACAAAAGACAACGTGTAAATTCTGAAGGACCACATCGTGTATAACCTGATCATATGCGCGTTGCATAAATGAAGAGTATATGTTACAGAAAGGAATAAGCCCCTGAGTAGCCAGGCCGGCTGAAAACGTTACCGCGTGCTGTTCTGCAATGCCAACATCAAATGCCCTATTGGGCATTGATTTCATCATTATATTCAACGATGACCCTGATGGCATGGCCGGAGTGATTCCAACAATCTTCTCATTGCTTTCAGCCAATTCCACAATGGTATTACCAAAAACATCCTGGTATTTAGGTGGAGTAGGAGCATCAATAGCCTTTTTGATTATTTGTCCTGTGGTTTTATCAAAAAGCCCGGGAGCATGCCACTTGGTTTGATCTTTTTCAGCAAGTTCATAACCCTTTCCTTTAACCGTGATGCAATGTAAAATCTTGGGGCCTTGAATATGTTTTAAATCCGTAAAAATATCGACCAAATGAAGCACGTTATGTCCGTCAACCGGACCAAAGTAGCGTAGGTTTAGCGCTTCAAAAATATTAGAACTCTTTGTGATGATCCCTTTAATTCCGGCTTCAAGTTTTGATAAACGATGCTGCGCAGATTTGCCAAAATAGCTCCCCATAAAATCCCACAACTCATTACGCGTTCGGTTGTATGTTTTCGATGTCGTAATGTCTGTTAAATATTCCTTTAATGCCCCAACATTCGGGTCTATAGACATGCAATTGTCGTTGAGGATAATTAAAAGATTGGCATCGCTGACCCCGGCATGATTCATAGCTTCAAATGCAAGACCTGCGGTCATTGCGCCATCACCAATTACAGCAATATGTTGTTTATCCAACTTCTGATAGTTATTTGCAATGGCCATTCCCAAAGCCGCAGATATAGATGTAGAAGAATGTCCTACACCAAACGTATCATATTCGCTCTCGCTTCGCACGGGGAACCCGCATATACCTTTATATCTTCTGTTAGTATGAAAGGCAGAACGCCTGCCGGTTAATATTTTGTGGCCGTAGGCCTGATGCCCCACATCCCAAACCAACTGATCATCCGGAGTATTGAAAACGTAATGGATGGCAACGGTCATTTCAACAACGCCAAGGCTTGCCCCAAAATGACCACCATAAATCGAAACGTTATCGATAATAAATTGACGCAACTCTTCGCATAGCTGGGGCAACTGCGATCGATCCAGTTTTCGCAAATCAGATGGATAAATTACCGTTGAAAGTAATGTTCCGGGCTTAATCTCCATTTATGGTTAGTTCTTAAGTAATCAGTTCAACAAAAATATAAAAGAAAGGTTGATACATATTTTTTTAATCTGTAATCTTTATGTTCAACCGCTTTAGAATCTTATTGGCTGTTTGAAACAACTGTGTGTGTTTTTCGCTCAAGTGAGCCTCACTCCTCCAGCGATCATAATTTGATTTAGCCAGTTTAAACAAAATGGTCTGAGACTCTATAAAGTCTATATTCAGCTTTAGTTGCTGTGTATATTTTATTGCCCGGTCAATTCGATGCAAGGCTTCGGGGCTTTCTTTTTGGGCAAAAGCCTCTATTTCCTTGTATATCCTTGTTTCAACCTCTCCGGGTAAATAAATATCATCAATTTGAATATTCCAATGAAGCGCATCCTCTACATAACGTTTCAAGCGTGAAGGCTTAAGTGACCCCTCAGAAAAAAACCGCCTTATTTCCGCATGGATAACCAACTCCATATTTTTTCTCAAGGTAAAGGGTATTGTTATACCTGCGGCATCCAATGCCGTAATCGTGGCATAATTTCTTTCAAATAAGCTATGATTAAGCAATATGGTTTCTTTAAGGTCGCGCTCAGTTATTTGTTTTAATACTTTATGTTGTTCATCCCTGAACAAGTTGCGAAACGAGAAGTTGTCCTCTCCAAAATAGTGTTGCATCAACTGAATGACGCCATTCAGATCTCCTGCCTCAAAGGCCTCTTTCATCTGCACAAACATTTTTAATAATGTATAGGCATTCAGCTTATCTGATGAAGCGCCAATGATATGGTGCTGGCCGAGGTGCAGTACAACAAATGAAAATTGTTTTACGGAATGTGTTATGCGCGAACGAATGGAATATTTACCTGCCGCCAGTTTAAGTTCTCCCGCTTCAAGCTTTTCAAAGTACTCACTTTGCGCCTTGTAATTTAAGGTTTCGACGTCTTCAATATTATCTGCAAATAAAGAATGCACCGCGTAGTGCATGCCCACCATAGATAGAGAGAGACGATTGGGTAATACCTTTTGCTGATAAATCTGTAATGCGGTTCCGTATGAATCGATATTACTCGGTATCTCGGCCAATAAGGATTCAAACTTATCGCTGATTCTGGAATGACTTGCCGACTCGGCCAGCTGAATTGCCCTGCTTGCATATTGCAATACCTGTATCGTTTCAATGCCACTAACCTCAGAAAAAAACCAAGCACAACTGGTATACATCAGTAAGGCTTGCCTTTGCATCTCCAGAAGGCGAAGACAACGGGTCCTCTGCTCGTCGTCTACAATAATGATCTGGTGATCGGAAAGAAAAGCCAATACCGCATCTTCGTTGCGGTTATTCATAACACAGATATAATCATTACGTAACTTCCAGGGGGCGGAATGAATTTTAATAATTTCCTTAAAATAAATTCTACCCAACCGATCGCGAAGCCAGTCGAGAGCAAAGCGTAATGGAGCGCGCCACGCTTGATTCCATTCCGACTTACCTCCCGTGTTACACCCGCAATCAGAACGCCATCGCTCAACTCCATGTGCACAACTCCACGATGATTTCTGATGGATTTCGACTTCGCATTGAGGAGGATACTTTTCAAGAAAAGCTCCATAGTTAATAAGTTCGGCATCTGTATTTTTTTCAACGTAATTCAAACAATATGCTAATGCCATATCGCCATGCCGATGATGATGCCCGTATGTTTCTCCGTCGGTTGCCACGTGAATAAGTTGTTGGGCATTCTGGTTTTGACCTGTTGCATCCAATAAGCGGTGTGCCATTTTTTTACCGTCGTCTAAGAGACCGTTAAATGCCAGTTCCTGAGATATTGCGCCATTATAAAAAAAGAGCGCTATGGTATTTCCGGAGGGCAGGCGGCACAGATAGGGTTGTGTTGTATCCAAATGCTCGGCGTTTACACTATGCCAATGCTGTTCGTTAAAATGACGTACTCTTTTTGCCTGCGACGGAGCCAGTACTGTGAACCGTATGCCATTGGCGGCCAACACCTCCAGGGTTTCAAGATCTGCCGCCGTTTCAGCAAGCCACATTCCCTCGGGTTTGCGATTGAATCGCTTTTGAAAATCAGCAATACCCCAGAGCACCTGTGTTTCCTTATCACGCCTGTTGGCCAAAGGCATGATAATATGATTATACACCTGTGCCATAGCATTGCCGTGGCCATTAAAGCGCTGATAACTTTTAGCGTCGGCCTCAATAATTGCTTCGTATACACGAGGAGCTTTATTTTGAAGCCATGACAATAGGGTTGGACCAAAGTTGAAACTGATGCGCTCGTAGTTATTAACGATATCGGTTATACTTTTCTCTTCATCTAGTATGCGTGAGGCGCTGTTAGGCGCGTAACATTCCTTGGTTATTCGCTCGTTCCAATCGTGATATGGTGCGGCACTTTCCTGAATTTCAATTTCTTCCAGCCAGGCATTTTCCCTCGGAGGCTGGTAAAAGTGCCCGTGTATGCATATGTATTTTTTCATTATTGAGCGCAAAAAAATCTATTCGGGGCGCAAATACTTAAAAATTTAATTAACAAAAGGGTTAATTTTTAAAAATCGGTCCCGATACTTAAATGCCAGATCGGTTTTTGCCATTGACCACTATCGAATCCGCTGGCATAGTCAACCCTTACAAAATAGCCAAAAAGTGTTGTGCGCGCGCCAAGGCCTGTTCCAAATAGTACAGGTTCGCGGAAATAGTTTACCTTAACGGTTACCGGATTACGTTCAAACACTTTCGTGTTGAATGGATTATCTTCGGAATAGGGCGAAAAGCCTAACCACGAGGTACCTATATCCAAAAATGTGATTAACTGAAAATTCTTGACAAACTCTGATCGAATAGGCGCATTGCTCACATAACTGAATACCGGGAATCGCACTTCTGTATTATATACAATTGTTGAATTTCCTTTTCGACTTGATTGAGCAAAACCTCGCATGTTGTTTGCCAGCGTCATAAAACCATATATGGTTTCGTCGGAAGAATTCGTGTCATTATTGATTCGTGGTATTAACCAATTCTCAACGCCACCAAGCAAATAAGCAACACGCGCACTTCCCCAGGAAGTTGCGGCATTTACCCTATTGGCCCAAATAATTTGACGATGAATTGGTTTATAGGACCTATAGTCTATGCCTAATGCATACATAAAGAAGTTTTTACGATCGAGCAACTTTTGAGCGTCTGCATAAATCTTATATCGGGTACCGCTAAGAATATTTAACTGAATGCGACGAGTATTATCGAACACATACTCGCCACGAATGCTTGCCCAATTTTCATCATAACTGGGACGATTTAATGAAAAGGTGTCGGTAGAAAGATATACTGCCTGCTCATTTCTATAGCTGATGTTTCCCCTAAAACTTCGATTATAGTCTAACGGATAACGAAGTGATGCCTCGGCATAATTAGTTTTTATCTTGGTGTTAACCGGCAGAAACCACTGACCGGGGAAATCAAACGCTCTGTTTTGTGTGCGACGATAGTAGGTGTACTTTTTATCCAGTCTTTTTTTGAAATCCTCAAACGAAATAAAATATTCAGACCCTGTAATATTCGTTGGCAATCGGAAACCACCGGTTATGCGATAATCTTCAAACAAATCGGTGATGCCTAGTTTCATTAAAGCGCCCAGATTCGGGTTTTGGAACTGTCCGGCATTCGTGTTGTAGGACTGATACCGGTTAATGAGGAGGGTATTATCCAACTGCCCTGCCAGATAGTCTGTTGAGAACTTAACGGTGTAGGGTAATATCTTACCAAATTTAAATACGCCACCCGTTGATTTTGACTTACCCTCAACAGGAGTAACCACAATGGGTTTTATTATAGGCTCAACCGACGAATTCGGTTTGTTGTTGTTTTGATTAGGGTTGAGCGTAAATTTATTCTGAAACTGATAATTATTAAAATCAATGGTCTTATTACGATCAACGGTATCTATTAATGGAACCGTGTCCTGTGGTGGCATTTCATTTTCGGGAACCGATTTCTTGGGTTCATTTACATTTTCTATTGGCATCGCCTGCTCTTGCTGAAATAAGATCTCTTTCCCTGGATTAACAGTCTGTGGTATTACCTTCTTAATAAATACCGGCTTTCCCTTGATCATATATTGCTCAACAATAATACCTTTTCTGAGCGCTACACATTGGTCCATCATGCCAACCTGATTATCGGTTTCAGAGAAGGAGTGTGATACGTCTTTAAAAACCGGAACCCGGGCAGTTGAGTCGGGCTTCCACTGTTGTAGTTGTCGCAATGAATCGATATTATATCTTGGATTTATTGCTGTAGAATCCGGGAAATAATAATAGTAATCATAATGATGAAAAACACTATCGATATAGGCGATGTAGCGATTGCTTACATTATTTTTTATCGTAAGATAACCGAAGTATTTACTATTAAATGGTATTGGTGCATTTTCATTATAGTTGGGCGTTTGGCTAACCTGAACCAAAGCCTTAGATTGCGTCTTGGTATTATAAAAATATAAGTCTAACGAATTAACCGGTAAAAGCGAATCAATAGTTTTTTGCACTTTGATGGTATCGGAAATTCGGTTTGAAAGAAACAATATCCCTTGCCGGTTATGCAACTTTATATACTGAGGGTTTACATCGTCCCAGAAATCGTTAGTAATCTGGGTAACCTTGCTCGATGCAATATTGTAGGTATAAATATCTGACTGCCCTCTGTTGACTGCAGACATCACCAGTTGATTGCTCCCTTCTCCAAAACACAGGGATTGTATCTTCTGAAAATTAATTATCGTTTTCTGCGTTTTCTTTTTCGTATCGATCTCATATACCATCAGCTGTGGCTTCGTTTTCTTTTCATGCAGAACAGCAAGATTATTGCCACTGTTATCCCAGGCAAGCATAGGGAAACTCTTATCAACCGGCATCGTCTGATCACGATATCCTCCTTTTACTATTTTTTTTCGTCTGTTCGTTTCAAGGTCATGAACATAAACTTTATATAATCCGGCATCATTCAGCACATAGGCCATTTGGGAGGCGGTGGTATTTAAAGTAAAATGATGATAGTCCTGATTTTTTTTCATCTTTACTTTTATGCGATCACCGATGTCGCTGTTGAGTTCTGCATTTGCTTTTTGATAATAGTTGCGATAATAATCATACCATTCGGCCATGACGTCCTTAAACGATTTTCCAATAACATATGAAAAACCGGCTTCAACATTATGATTAATACGCGTGAGGTATAATACATTTGGAATAGAGGTCTTGCCATATACTGCCGCGATATAATTCCAAAAACTCTGACCGGCCAGCGTGGCGTGCTCCGGGGTAATCTTATTTAAATTTTTGAATGTTCCGTTCAGGATATAATCCCGCAAAACGGCTTCATTTTCCGGTGTCCAGCCCTGTCCCGCATAAGCGGCAAGCCCATTAGTATACCACAAGGGTAAATTGAGCAAAACAGCATTCTGTAATACCTCCTGCACACTTCCGCCATACATCATGTTCTGAAGGCAAAGTTTAGCTATACCGCTGCGTAGTTGATTCCTTAGGTGCTGATGATCGCCGTCAAAGTATATAAATATTTTATTACCTATAATTCGCGTTATGCCTCCCGTATTTAATATATCCTGTGCACGGCCGATGTTGGATTGTTTCAAATCGCTGAGGTTATTGTATACCATAATATCAATGGGGTCCTGAAGGCGGTATTCAAGAAACTTTTCAATCTCCTGCATTTGCCCGGGTGCGTCCATAACAATAAATTTTCCCAACTCCTGACCGCCCAGATAATAGTAAACCATATAACGGTCTGCTGTATAAAATGACCAGATGAAGTCTTTATATTGAACTCTGTTAATGCCAAACTCCTCCTGGGCTGTTTGCGCAACAGCGCTTATTGACAATGTGCCGGATAATAGTATCAGACAACAATTAAACAAGATCTTACAAGTTCTCATTAAGCGGCAGGATTAAACAAAGATAACCTGAACAAACAGTTTTATTGTTCATGAAGTTGAATATTTGCAGAATTAATACCGGATAACATTTATGCTCAACATACAGTCTTTAGTTTTTAATCCTTTTCAGGAGAACACCTATATCATTTGGGATGATAAGAGCAAAGAAGCCGCAATTATAGATCCGGGATGCTTTAATACGTCGGAGCAAAATGAGCTTTGCTCCTTCATTGATCAAATGGGATTAAAACCCGCCTTATTATTAAACACCCATGCGCACATTGACCATATTCTGGGCAACGCTTTTGTTAAATCGCGATTTGATATACCACTACACCTCAACCAAAAAGATCTACCGGTATTGCACTCGCTCAGCAATGTCGCTATGATGTATGGCGTACCCGCAACGCCCTCACCAGAACCGGACATTTTTCTCGATGAGGGGCATACCTTTACGATTGGCCGTTATGGATTCAGTGTACTTTTTGTGCCGGGACACTCACCGGGCTCGCTGGCATTTTATCAGCCTGAACATAAATTTCTGATCAGCGGCGATGTTTTATTTCATCAAAGCATTGGCAGAACAGATCTGCCAGGTGGTGACTATGCTGTTTTAATGAATAGCATTCAAAACAAACTACTCCATTTACCTAAAGATACTATTGTTTATAGCGGGCATGGACAAACTACAACTATTGGCTACGAACAAAAAAACAACCCGTTTATACTTGAATATCTCCGTACTTAGCCCCACACTGATCTTATTAATTGCCAAAATCGAGTTTCAATAATGCTTTGGGCAAATGATACGCGCAAATAGAAAAAACACCACAAAAAGTAAATGTTTTTTCATAGCTATTTTTTATTAATCATAAAACAATAAAACGTATGGCATCAACAGCTATAACATGTAGGCAATTTCTTTGAAGTCGCACACAACAAAACCTTGTTTGCTTTCCAGCACCAGTTTGCCTTCGGGATTAAGTCCCACTATTTTAGCCTTTCTCTTATTCCCTTGAATGAGGTAATGATGTTTCTCCTCAACTCGATATAAATGGTTCATATATGCCTCCTGCAATTGCTCCATCTTACCTGATTTTAACATCAGATATTGCGCCTCAATATAGGTACAAGCCCGAGAAATAATTTCTTCGGCATTTATTTCATGTTTTAAGATCTGCCGCATAGAGATGGCATACGGCAAACCCTTCTTTTTCCAACCCCTTTCATTGATGTTGATTCCAACTCCTACGATACTGTTCTGAATATAATTCCCCTGCACATTATTTTCAATTAATATGCCGCAAATTTTTTTGTCTTTATACATCAAGTCGTTCGGCCATTTAATTCGGAGTTTATCCCCGTTCAGATATTGACTTAAGGCGCCATACAAGCCCAATGTTACCACCTGATTTAAATAAAATTGAAAGCGCGCCTGAAGAAATGTTGGCTTTAGCAGGATGCTCATCATTACGTTCAAGCCGGGTTCACTATGCCACACGTGGCCCGAATAACCCCTGCCCTGCTCCTGCTCATCGCAGGTTACGGTTGTTCCTTCGGGAAGCGCCTCATCAATCAACCTGCGCTTTAATTCTGTATTTGTGGAATCCACTTTGGTCATATGAATTCGGTTGCGGCCACAAAAGAGCGTATCTAATAAAAGGCTGTTCAAGAATTGTGTATTATTTTTGTTTGATTGAATTAAACATACATATCATTTGGCTGTAAAACAAAAAAAAGCGGTTAGCCGCAAAACAACGCGACGCAAACCGACACTCAGTTCCGTTATCATCGACGCCATTCAGGATAAAAAAGGACAAAAGATTGTGTCACTTAAACTTGACCACATATCGGACGCTGTGGCTAAAGAATTTATTATATGTGAAGCAGAAAGCACTACACAGGTTAGAGCAATAGGCGAATACATTAAACGACAAACCATTGATATACTGGGCGAAAAAGTATGGCATAGCGAAGGCGTTAGTAGCAGCGACTGGATTATTCTGGACTATGTAAACATTGTCGTTCACATCTTTTTACCCCATGTTCGCGCATTCTATCAATTGGAAGAATTATGGCACGACGCTAAAATTGAGGAACATTAAAACAATTATATTGTTATTCAGTCGTATGTAATGGTGCGACTGCCAATACAGAAAATAAACTAAAATGGATACAAACAACGAAAACAAAGAAAAGAGCGGATTGCCTAAACCCCCTAAATTCAGTATTTACTGGGTTTATGCCATAATAGGTGCCGTTTTATTAGCATTAAACTTCTTTCCTTTTGCAAATAGCACCAAAACAATAAGCTGGGAAGAATTCAATCAAAGCATGCTGCAGGCCCACGATGTCGAAAAACTTGTTGTGGTGAATAAGGAGGTGGTTGAAGTGTATATCAAAAAAGATCTACTCAAAGAAGATAAATACAAAGAGGTTGCCCGAAATAATTTTAATGTAACAAACAACGGCCCGCACTATAAATTCAAAATTTTGAGTGTGGATGATTTTACCCGTAAGCTCGATGAGGCTCAAAAAGATTTTGTTGACGCCGATAAGGTTCAGGTTTATCCCGAAACACAAACCAACTGGTTTGATGCTTTAGGTTGGTTGTTCCCCATACTATTTATTGTAATCATCTGGTGGATTTTTGCCCGCAGAATGACCGGCGGTATGGGAGGAGGCGGTGGCCAGATTTTCAATTTCGGCAAATCGCGCGCAACGCTCGTTGAGAAAGGGCAGCGGGTTAATATCACGTTTAATGATGTAGCCGGCTTAGATGAGGCAAAAGAAGAGGTAATGGAAATTGTTGATTTCCTGAAAAACCCCAAAAAATATACATCACTTGGAGGCAAGATTCCCCGGGGCGCCCTGCTCATAGGCCCTCCGGGCACCGGCAAAACATTGATTGCCAAAGCAATGGCCGGCGAGGCTCAGGTTCCGTTCTTCTCCATATCCGGATCTGATTTCGTTGAGTTATTCGTAGGTGTTGGCGCCTCAAGGGTACGTGATTTATTTAAGCAGGCAAGAGAAAAAAGCCCTTGCATCATCTTTATTGACGAAATAGATGCCATAGGGCGGGCCCGTGGTCGCAACTTCATTCAAGGCGGAAATGATGAACGGGAAAACACCCTGAATGCCTTATTAGTAGAAATGGATGGATTCAGTTCTGACACTGCTGTAATCATTTTAGCCGCCACCAACAGGCCTGATGTTTTAGATGCCGCGTTATTGCGGCCGGGTCGTTTTGATCGTCAGATTACTATTGACAAGCCGGATTTAAAAGGCCGCGAACAAATATTCAAAGTGCACCTTAAGCCGATCAAGGCATCCAAAACACTCGACTTGTCGAAGCTTGCCGCTCAAACTCCGGGGTTTGCCGGAGCTGATATTGCAAATGTTTGTAACGAAGCCGCATTAATTGCGGCCCGCCACGGTAAAAAGGAAGTAGAAATGTCTGATTTTGATGATGCTATTGATCGTGTTATTGGTGGGTTGGAGAAGAAAAATAAAATCATCAGTATTGAGGAAAAACGAATTGTTGCCTACCACGAAGCCGGTCACGCAATATGCGGCTGGTTCCTCGAATATGCCGATCCTCTTGTTAAAGTAAGTATTGTACCCCGTGGCGTTGCCGCACTTGGCTACGCTCAGTATATGCCTAAAGAACAATTCCTTTACACAACAGAACAGTTAAAAGATAGTATCTGTATGACCCTTGGCGGACGCGCCGCCGAAGAGTTATCGTTCGGCCGTATCTCTACCGGAGCTCAAAACGATTTAGAACGCATTACAAAAATGAGTTATGCGATGATTACGATGTATGGCATGAATGCCAAGATTGGTAACGTTTCATTCCACGACCCGCAGAACGAATATGGCTTTCAGAAGCCTTATTCAGATCGCACCGCTGAAATGATTGATGAAGAAGTGAGAACGCTTATCGATGCCGCATATACCCGAACAAAAGAACTGCTGTCTGAGAAACGCGAACAACTGGAGCTTTTGGCACAGGAGCTTCTTAAGAAAGAAGTACTTCATCAGGACGATCTGGAGCGCCTGCTAGGTCGCAGGCCCTATGACTCCAAAGTTCTCGAGAAAAAAAATGAACCGATAACCAAGCCTGATTCAAATTATGAAATACAACCGGGCACTAACGAAAATCCGGGTTTAACACCAGACATCAACACGCCTTTGGCCTAATTCTTAATACTAGTATTGTTAGAAAATCCTTTTCATTTACGAAAAGGATTTTCTTTTTGTGTACCATTTGTTTAGTTATTTTACGACAACAATATTGATCTCCGATGAAGTCCGTTTTTATTTTATTAATTCCGTTCTTTTTCTCTTGCCAACGGGCATCAGAAACAAATCGGCCCGACTTAAATGAAATACCTGTGATCGACACCACGCCACGAGTAACCGGAATAGGCGGCGTCTTTTTCTATGCCGACCAACCCTCTTCAACAAAAAATTGGTATGCTGATCAGCTGGGAATTACTACGGATGACTATGGTGCTGTTTTTGAATTCAGAAATGCAAATCGACCCAATGAAATTAATTATTTGCGGTGGAGTTTATTTTCAGATACCATTCGTTTTATGGCTCCTTCTGAAAAGAAATTCATGATTAACTATAGGGTAAATAATCTTAGGGGGCTGGTTAGAAAATTAAAAGCTTCCAATGTAAATATCCTTGACACTATAGAAACATACAACTACGGATCGTTTATACACATCATGGATCCCGAGGGCAATAAAATTGAACTGTGGGAGCCGATAGACCATGCATTAAGTAAGCTTGGCGGACACACCACAAAGTAAGTTGTAATAACCAAACAGTATCTTATTTACTAAACTCTAAAACCGTTACACTGTTAGGTAACAAGCTAAATGTTTTTATGTCATTGAGCGTTTCGCCACTAATTATATTTTTTGCTTTTGTGAAATTACTTATGCGTTCATAAAAACGTTTTGAGTCCAATGATTTTGTTTCATTACTTGAATTAAATAATACCATCACACATTCATTGTCGGTATAGCGAAAATAAACCCACGTATTATCATTTGGAACAAATTGCATAAGCTTACCCTCGGTTATGGCTTTACTTGTTTTTCGCCACTGAGCCAATGTGCGAATAAGGTTAAATGCCTCATTCTCTTTATCAGATCGCCCGGCGGCCATAAACTTATCGGCACTGTCGCCCGGCCACCCACCGGGAAAATCTTTTCGCACCAACCCATCCGGATTGCTCATTCCGTCCATTAGTATTTCGGTGCCGTAGTATAACATTGGTATTCCGCGAAGTGTCATCAACATCGTAATGGCCTGTTTCCATTTGTCGAAATCATTATTGAGCTCCGAGAGTATTCGGCTGATATCATGATTATCCAGGAAGATAACGTTCATGTATGGATTCTGATAAAGGATATCTTCCGACAACTGATAATATATTCGTCCAAAACCCCTGTTCCATCCAAAAGGCTCCCGCAATCCATCCTTGATTGCAAAGCAAAGCATAAAGTCAGTCAGGCTTTGCAAATAGGTGTCCTGACCATCGGAACGTAAAACATTCTTTGATTGCCAATAGGCAATGGCGGGTGTGTTTTGTTCCCAGGTCTCTCCCACGAGGCCTATATTCGGATATTCGTCTTTGAGCGCCTTGATGGCCTTAATCATAAACTCATTATCATTATATGGATAGGTGTCAAATCTAAAACCATCAATTTGAGCAAACTCCACCCACCATATGGTGTTTTGAATAAAGTAATTCTGTACAAATGGGTTTTTCTGGTTCAGATCGGGCATATACTTATCAAACCACCCATCTACACACAGGATGCTATCGTGTTTCGATCGGTATGGATCGGTAACTGCATTGGGTCGATAATTTGTACGGGTAAACTCCGGCCACTGATGAAGCCAATCCTTCGATGGTAAATCTCGTACCAGGTAATTATTATCTCCTATATGATTATAGATATAATCCATAACGAATTTCATGCCCCGCCTGTGGCACTCGGCTACTAACTGAGCAAATACATCATTGCCACCGAAACGAGGCTCAATACGATAATGATCGGTGGTTGCATAACCATGATAACTCCAGTATTCCTGATCATTAATCAGAAACGGCGTCATCCAAAGCGCTGTAAAACCTAAGTCAGTTAAATAATCCAGATGATTGATAACGCCTTGTAAATCGCCTCCATGTCTCTTATACATTTCGTTGCGGTTTACATCCTGCTCAAGCATACCTTTAACCTTATCATTTGATGGATCTCCATTGCTAAATCGATCCGGCATGAGCAGATAAATTAGATCTGATGGTGTAAAGCCTTTGATGCTAGTGGCACTGCGACGTCGTTCTTTAATCTCATATTCGGTTTTGATTAGCTTCTTGTCTTTTGTTAAGGTTATGGTAAACTTCCCGGGTTTAACATATTCATCAAGCGCCAAGTCAACAGCAATGTAATTATTGTTTTCAAAAACATGCGTTTGCTCAATGCGAATGCCCGGATAAGATATCGCCACTGAAGAGCCTCCAATCTGCTCGCCGTTAATTAATAACTGGAGGTTCTTTCGTTTTAATCCGGCATACCAGTGTTCGGGGTCAATTCGGTTAATTTTCTGCGCATATGCAAATCCGACCTGAATCAGGATTAGTGCAATTATTATTCGTAGTATCATCTTTTAATTTGAAAACGGTACTAATATAAACAGAAATAGCAGGCGTATGACTTGATACCATAAAGGATTAATGAATTCCTTCTTAATATTATCCGAACGACATTTTTAAGCTGTTGAAGTCATGAAAAAATTATTTCTGCTCGATGCCTATGCGCTGATATACAGGGCCTACTTTGCCTTTAGTAAAAATCCACTTATCAATTCAAAGGGATGGAACGTATCGGCCATTCAAGGTTTTTGCAATTCGCTACTCGACATATTAACCAAAGAGAACCCAACACATATTGCCGTTTGTTTTGATACCGCCGCTCCGACCGAACGCCATACCGATTTCGCCGATTACAAGGCCAATCGTCAGGAACAGCCGGAGGATATTTCTTTTGCGGTGCCCTATATCAAAGCTATTTTAAAGGCGATGCATATTCCGGTTTTAGAAAAAGCGGGATTTGAAGCTGATGATATCATAGGTACCATCGCCAAGGAGGCCGTTAAGCATCATTATAAAGTATTTATGGTTACTCCGGATAAAGATTTCGGGCAGTTGGTAGAGGATAAAATATTTATTTACAAACCCCCTTACATGGGCAATACGTTTGAGATACTTGGTGTCGAAGAGATAAAAAAGAAATGGGAGATAGATGACGTGAACAAGGTTATCGATATACTTGGTTTGATGGGCGATTCTATTGATAACATCCCGGGCTTGCCCGGTGTTGGTGAAAAAACAGCCAAGAAGCTTGTAGCTGAATATGGAACTATTGAAAATCTGATTCAACAATCAGGCTCGTTAAAAGGGAAGTTAAAGGAAACCGTTGAACAACACAAAGATTTAGCATTGCTGTCTAAAAAACTGGCAACCATCATCACAACAGTTCCTCTCGAATGGAATGAGGAGCTCTTCGTTCGTAAAGATGCTGATAAAGAAGCCCTGTCGGAGTTGTTTAAAGAACTGGAATTCAGAACCCTTGGTAAAAAACTTATAGGCAGTGATTATACCCTGTCCGACAACGCTACCGCCCCGAGCACAACAAATAAAGTACAGCAAACAAATTTATTTGGCGAAGTAATACCAGATGAACCCGAAGCCCGAGTAGAGCGTGTTGCGGGAAGAAGCATTGATAATACCGAACATCATTATATATTATGTGATCAGGAGGAGCGGATTAATGAGTTGATTATACACCTTTCACATAGCCGTACATTTTCCTTTGATACTGAAACAAGCGGACTCGACGCAAATAATGCCGAACTGGTGGGTCTGTCGTTCAGTACAAAACCGGGCGAGGGGTGGTATGTGCCCCTGTCTGCAAATAAAACAGAATGCCTTCGTGTGCTATCGTTATTCAGGCCTGTGCTTGAAAATCCCGACAAGGAAATCATCGGTCAGAATATCAAATATGATATGCTTATACTCAAATGGTATGGTATTGAATTAAAGGGTAAAATTTTTGATACCATGCTGGCCCACTATCTGCTCGAGCCCGATATGAGACACGGCATGGACTACCTGAGCGAAACCTATCTGGGATATAAACCTATAGCTATTGACACGCTTATTGGTAAGGGTAAAAAACAACTTAATATGCGAGACGTAGACCCGGCAAGGGTTTGCGATTATGCCTCTGAAGATGCGGACATAACGCTGCAATTAAAAAATTATTTTGAGCCCCTACTTACTCATCAAAAAAGCGAAACGGTTTTTAATACGATTGAAACCCCTCTTATTAACGTGTTATGTGATATGGAATACGAGGGTGTTAATATTGACTCTGCTTTTCTCTCCGAATTTTCAGTACAACTCGAGGACGAAATTACTCAATGCGAAAAAACGATTTGCGATATCGCCGGCGTTCGTTTTAACATCTCCTCGCCCAAGCAATTAGGCGAAGTGCTTTTTGACAAACTAAAAATTAATTACGTTGGAAAAAAAACAGCTACCGGCCAGTATAGCACTGATGAGGATACCCTCCAAAAAATAAAGAACAGCCATCCTATTATTGAGTTCCTGCTACAATACAGAGAGCGCACTAAGCTAAAATCAACTTACGTTGATGCCATACCGGCACTATTAAATCCTAAGACAGGTCGCATTCACACGTCCTTCAATCAGGCTGTTGCTGCAACGGGGCGTTTAAGTTCCACAGAACCTAATTTACAGAATATCCCCATTCGAACAGAGTTGGGCCGGAAAATCCGTAAAGCATTTATACCCCGAAATAACGAGTATGTGATTTTATCTGCAGATTATTCACAGATCGAATTGCGAATTATTGCCGCTTTAAGTGAAGATGAAAATATGCTCCAGGCCTTTCAGCTAAATCAGGATATTCATTCAGCTACCGCCGCAAAAGTTTTTGGAGTTGATATCTCGGATGTGACTCGCGAAATGCGTAGTAAAGCAAAAGCTGTAAATTTTGGCATTGCCTACGGACAAACGGCATTCGGGCTTTCACAAACTTTAGGCATCAGTAAGACCGAAGCGGCAGAGATTATTACTAATTACAATCAAAAGTTTCCGGGCGTAAAAAAGCTCATGGATAAAAATATAGCTTACGCCCGAGAACATGGGTTTACCCAAACTGTACTTGGGCGCCGTCGGTACCTGAGGGATATCAATTCCCGCAATGCAACCATAAGAGGCTTTGCTGAACGAAATGCAATCAATGCCCCCATTCAGGGTACTGCCGCTGATATGATTAAAATAGCCATGATTCATATTCAGGCAGACATCAAAAAAATGAATCTTAAAAGTCGTATGACTCTACAAGTACACGACGAATTGGTATTTGATGTGTTGCATACCGAATTGGATGTATTAAAGCCCTTGATCATACACCATATGAAACATGCTCTATCGCTGCAGGTACCAATTGAAGTTGGGATAGGCTCCGGCTCGAACTGGCTTGACGCGCATTAATAAAAATGCCCCTGCGCTTGCAGGGGCATTTTGGTTTTTAATATAAATCCCGTCCGGATTAATTTTTCTTGATGAACTTCTTACTGTTAATTAAATTATTTTGCTGATCGCGGAACTCAATGATGTAGTTACCTCCCGCCAAAGCGCTTGTTCCAATCGGAATGATATGATTGCCTTCCGATAACTGAACGCGGTTTGTCATAATGAGTCGTCCACTGATATCAATCACCACAATATTGATTTCCCTTCTATCCACTGTTGTAATATTTGCAAACACATTGTCGGTTGAAGGATTAGGGAACAGAATAATATCGTTGCCTAAAGTCATACCAATTGGATTGATTGCGATTATGTTGGAATAGGTATAGGTATAATCCATATCGACCATTTTTAGGCGATAATAATTTACGCCATTCAAAGGCGACACATCTGTAAAGTTGTAGTTCAGTGGTTGTGTGCTGAATCCGGCCGCGGCCTCAGTTCCGATCTGTTGGAAGTTGATGCCATCGGCACTGCGCTCGATCTGGAATTCCATAGAGTTTAATTCAGACGATGTATTCCAGTTCAACTTGTTTACCGAACCTTCATTGTATCCGGAGAATGTGGTTAACTGCACCGGAAGTGGTACTCCGGATAAACCAATTCCAAATTCAGAGAATGAGGTATAGCCCATGCGTAAGGCGAAGCCTCCGGCAATCGTGCGTCCGGTTCCATTTGATGCATCAATACTTGTTCCCGGGAATGGTTTAAAGTCGGCATAGGTTGCAGAGCCATTATTACGTTTAAGAATACCAAACTGATTATCGACCATACCACCCAACATACCATTGAAATAGAGGCGAAGGTCATAAGTGCCCGAAGTTGGCTGAGCGTTAGGCTCAATAGACCAGAACCCTCCGGAGTTCATAGAGGTATATTGTGTGTGGAAGGGATTGCCGGGAATTGAGGTTTCCCAAGCGCTTAGCTCAGCATTATTTCCTCCGGCAACCGGATGGAAGTCTGCATCAAAGAAAGATATTCCTGTAAGGTTATTGTTGGTAAGCACCGCTAAGTTGCCTCTTGTTGCCAAACCAACAGGAAATTCAATTGTGGTATTTGAAGCGTTAATATTTCTTCTGAGGTTTCCGTTTATCCAACTTTGCGTGTAATTGGTATTGCCGGCCCCTGCAACATATACCGTGCTGGCATTGGTTTCAACACGATTTGTGCCTGTTGTAATAATCCCCTGCGTAAAGATGATAGAATCCGTTACAAGCAGACGCGTAGAGCCCGCCAGTGTAAGGGTATTATTACCAACACCACCGGAATTACTAATCTCAAACTCTCTGAACGTTTCCGTGTTTCCAGTTGCTGTGCTTGTGATTGTTTGTGGAGAAGTTCCTCTGAATACCACACGGGCTCCGGCATTGTTATTAAATGCTGAGCTTACTCCACTACGCGACCAATTGCCGCCAAGACTGAATTCACTGCCCGCTCCTATGTTAATCGTGAACGTGCCGTTCGTAATGGTTAAATTATTTTTCAGAGCACGGGCACTGTTTAGTGTCAGATCGGTTCCATTATCCAATATTTCAACATTGTATGGTATACCGGGTAATCCGGAATTAATCGCACCGGAAGCCCAGGTTTTATCATTAGCCGGAATCTGATAGTCAACGGTATTGGCAAAGCGCAATGTAGAACCCGTTGCATAGAAACAAGAGTTCATGGTCTGTCCAACTGAAGCCCCCAGTTTAACCTGCAATACTCCTTTTATGAAGGTGATCGGATTACCGGCACTTACACCAAAGTCACACGCGCCATCAGCAATAGTCATTAATACATTATCCTCAAAGGTTAATGTACCTACACCGCTAACGTTCTTTACAGCTGATGTATACCAGGTTGGCTGATTAGGATTCGTTGAACTATAAAATCTGAATTCACCATTACCAATACCGGCGGAGTTGATGATTTCGCGGGCGCCATTTACTTCAATCCAAACGGCTGGCGCTGAGGTATTAGAGATTTGGTCAATACCCACCGTTCGCCCATTGATATCAAGGCCACCATTATTCAATAATTGAAGCACGGCTCCTGATGTGCCGGTTATACGCAAATCCGTTTGATCGGGTGTTGTATTAAACATGCGCACATAGGTGCCGGCAGTTGGCTTATTAATTAAGAGATAAGCAAAGTTTTCAGTGCCCCCACCTATTACACGCACATGTTGATTGGCTGTTCCGGTAAAGAACACCGCGCGATTGTTTGACGTGAAAACGCCTGTGGTTCCATTGCGCTCCCAGTTTCCTTCCAAGACAAAATCACCACCGGCAGAATTAGATAAAGCCAGTGAGCCATTGAGTAACAAGTTGCCTTTTACTGTTAATGTTGCCGTCATATTCGGCGGGCCGGCCATTGTAAGACCCGAACCACCATCTATGGTCAAATTGCCTGCTAATTGACGTGCTGTTGCGGCGCCGCCGTTACCTAAATTCAACAAGGTATTACCCGACAACTGTACGTTATTGGGATATCCGGCTCCGGAAGTTGCACTCCACTCCAACCCTCTTCCATAGGTTCCGCCGGTGTTGTATGTCAATGTTGATGAAGAAGAGTAATTAACTGTATTTGTAATAAGGAATCCTCCGGAATTAATTCGGAATATGCCATTAATTGTTGGTACGGTGTTAATAGTTAATCCGTCATTAATATCTATATCGTTAAACGTCATAGCCTGAGTACCCCCTATGGCACCTATCCCGCTGAAACTTACCTTGCCCCCGCCCAGGTTTAATCCGGGCTTTGAGTTGTTGAAAAACCCAGTATTGGACATTGTTAATGTCAATCCGTTAGATATCGTAAGATTTGATGTTGCGCCAAATACGATGCTTCCTACCGGATCCGGGTTTACAGTATTCACAGTTACACTATGATTTAAACAAACGTTGGCTCCGGTTGGTGGAATCACTCCACTTTCCCAGGTTGCGTTCGAATTCCAGTCACCATTTTGTACCGAGGAAATACATCCTTTGATGCCATTGAGGTTGCCAACAACAAAAGTGCGATTTAGATTTCCGGAATAATTCGTTGACGATCCTGAGGAATATGGATTGCCTCCGGCTGTTGAGTTCGTAGCGCGAATGTTATAACTACTTCCTGTCCAGTCGCCGTGGAATACCGGATTGGTGCGGATAAAGTTGGTCGCTTCATCGGCACCTCCCCATTGGAATTGAGTATACATGCTATTTCCGCCGAAGGTGCCTTCTGAGATATACCACTGATAATTCACCATTTGTAAAACATCGTTTACAGCGTTATCGAATGCCGGTGCTGTTTTAACATGAACGCCAATATTATCAACCGTTCCAAACTGAGCTAATGTTGCCGGAGCGTACAACGTAATACTTGGACCTACTGGATATAGCGTATTTACTCCTCCAAGACTTTGAATCAACTGACCGGCTCCATCTGTCACAACATATCGGGAACTGTTTGCATTAACAATGTTGGCAAATGCATTCAATGATAAGTTGTTAGCCCCAAGAATAAGTTTACCGCCATTCAGGCGCAGTTCTGTGGCCACGTTTGTGTTTATGTTTAATGTTACATTAGTTGTATTACTTATATCGAGGTATGTAAACGTTGTTGAATTTAGGCCTCCAATAGTCTGAGGTGCGCCTCCGCTGAATGAAACCGATCGATTATTTGTATTAAATATCACGCCCCCCAAACCTGTTCCATTTTGCCAGTTACCGCCAACTATCATATCGCCTCCGATATTTGTTGAGAGGGAAAGCGTGGTGTTTGGTGTTCCTCCTCCTCCTAAAACAACATTACCCAAAACCGTAAGGGATCCGGTTGTTGCATTCATATTAAATATCGATGCCGCATTTAATGTTAAAGAGCCCGCTATTTGACGTGGCGTATTGTCGCCGGCTCCGTTTTGCAGGTTAAAAGTTTGGCTGGCATTGATGATTACATTAAACGGATAGCCTCTGCCCGAAGTAGAACGCCATTCATCAAATCGGGTATAAGATGTTGCATAAACCAAATTTGAGTTGATTGCATAAAAAGGTGCATTCGTGTTGGCTACAAAACCACCCGAATTTAAAGTGAATGTACCGTTGATGGTTGAAGAATTGGGAGAGGCGCCAAAGTCAATACCTCCCGTTGTAGTTACGTTCCAAAAATTAACCGCACCGGAAACGGTAACGGTGCTGGAAGATGGGCACGAAACCGTGCCCCCCAAACTTCCGGAAGCAAAATCACCCGCTGTTTGTACGATGGTTCCATTAACCGGCATGCTCACCGTTTTCGTAGATGTTACAGAAAATAATCCCGATGTTAGACGAAGTGAATTGCTCGGGTTGGTTAATGTGAGTGAAGGCCCGTTAAATAAGGTCACTGTATTGTTGCCTACAGGACCGGAGTTATTGATGATTAATCTCGCTATGGTGGCCGGTAATCCGTTACCTGTGCTCTGATCAACAGAGCCGTTATATTCATAAATAGCATCTGTACTGAACGAGCGGCTAAAAGTTTGAATATTACCTGATGTTGCATTTGGCAGTGTTATCCCATCAGGAGATCCTATTTTGATGGTGCCTCCTGCATTTAAATTAAACAGACCAGTTGATCCTGCCGTTGTTCCTTGAATCACATTAGTACCACACCTAAGTATGGCATTAGATTGTACGGTAAACGACGTATTGTTATTAATTACAAAATTTGATGCAAGCACCAACTCGGGCGAAGTAGTGCCATTACCAACCTGCCATAAAATAGGGTTAGTTGATACCGCCGTAGCGGGCGATGTGGCATAATAAATCTGTGTTCCGCTTGTTTTATTGAAACGAATAACGGCGCTGTTTGCTACTTGTGTCTTAACTATGGAACCGGTGCCGGATACACGCAGAGAGTCGCTGATATTCATTGTGCCGGTGCCGGTTGTGGTATTGGCACTGGAACCCGTCATATTAAGTGTGCCGCCATTAACCACAACTTTTCCGCTTACATTGAGTGTTACGGATTGACTGGTACCGGTTGTATTGTTTGTGGAGTTATACACGGCAAGCCGACCACCGCTTACAATAAGGTTACCTCCAACTGTTAGGCTGGTATTTGTATTACCATCGTGAGCAAATAATCGAACCTCTCTGGTGCCGGAAGCAAGCATGCTCAGGTTACCATTGATCGCGGTGATTGCACCCGACAATTGAAGCGATGCTGTATTTTGGCTTGGGCTTTCGAACTCCACATGATGAAAAGTCTGATTCATACCACCAATTGATGAAGAACCAACCAGACCGGTTATTTTAAGGGTTGAGCCATTTGCCCAAGTGGAGGCCGGAACAGATCCTCCGTCTGCTGCGTGGTTATAAATAGCGGTTCCGCTTTGGGTGATGCTGCTTCCTGCGCTTGTTAATGAAGTGGTGCTGGTCTGCCACTGATTGTTATTGGTAACCCCTGCACCAGAATTTATGGTAAGCGGAGCGTTCGCATTAAAAGTTCCGTTAATTAACAAATCAGTAGCTGCTGATCCATTTGCAATGGTAAAAGTTCCAGAAGTTATGGTTAAAACTCCACCTGTATTGATATCTAAATCATCAGCCACAGTGTTGTTTGTAACTGTAACAGTGTGTGTGTTTCTGATTTGAATGAGTAAGCTATTGGAGTTGTTTGGGGTGTATGTTGGAGTAAATGCCCCGGTAAAAGATGGATTATCAGCGGCTTGCCAAATTGCTGGAGTGGCCCAATCACCGGAAGAAACCGTGCGGAAATATAAACTTGGATTGGCTGGAACAAGCTCCCCTGAATTCAATAATATAGCTGAGCTGGCATACCCATCGAATGTTATTTTCGACAGTTGATCAGGTGTAAGCCCTCCTGAATTGTTACCAAAGAAAATTTTTCCATTCATTCCTGAAGCACCCACTGTTCCTGTCCATCCGAAAATAGTTAATGCAGCCCCATTCCAGGTAACTGCACTCGAATTTGCGAAAATTAAACTATGATTTACACTGCCTAAATTAATTGATGAGTT
>BJGO01000011.1 GCA_014190535.1 Bacteroidota bacterium
TGAGTCGGCTAATTTGCTGGTAGAAAAAATTACTCCGGCCGAGTTTAGTCATTTTTATGCCGTGCTTGGTATTCACAACGAGAATATGGCCGAACTGGATTACCAATTGAATGTCACCGACTTCAGTAAGTTCCTTCGCATCCTCTACAATTCTACATACCTGAGCCCCGAATATTCAGAGTATGCCCTCAAATTATTAACCAATACCTCCTACCATAACGGCATTAACCGGTATTTTCAGAATCAGCTCACTGTGGCACATAAATTCGGAGAGCGTATATTCCCTGAACATTGTCAGGTTCACGACAGCGGCATTCTTTATATTAAAAACACTCCGGTATTACTTACCGTTATGAGCAAAGGAAAGCATCAGGCCAACCTGGAACAGTTACTTGCCGACATTGGCAAGCTGGTAAAAGAAGATGTAGAAGCACATCAGTCTGTTTACAATTAATAGGGCCCTTGCCCGGCCACCTTATCGGCGAGGCGATCAACACCCGGGCAACTATACGTGATAAATTGTTCTGCAGGCGCATGGTTTCGTATTTTTGGCCCTCAACCATTATTTCATGAGCGATAATAAAATCATTTTTTCAATGTTGGGAGTGGGTAAAACCTATCCTCCAAACAAGCAAGTACTCAAAGACATCTACCTCAGTTTCTTTTATGGTGCCAAGATCGGCATCATCGGTTTAAACGGTTCCGGTAAATCAACGCTGTTAAAAATCATTGCCGGACTCGATCAGGCCTACTTGGGCAAGGTTGAATTTTCTCCGGGCTATAAAATAGGCTACCTTCCTCAGGAACCAACTTTTGACGAAAACCGAACAGTGCGTGAAATTGTAAGCGAAGGTGTACAATCCGTTATGGATTTGCTTAAAGAATTTGAAACCATCAGTAATCGTTTCAGTGAGCCGCTCAGCGATGATGAAATGGATAAACTCCTGAACAAGCAGGGCGACCTTCAGGAAAAAATTGATGCCGTTGACGGATGGGAAATCGATTCCAAACTCGACCGGGCCATGGATGCCCTGCGTTGTCCGGACGCCGATGCCCTGATTAAAAACTGCTCAGGTGGTGAGCGCCGCCGTGTGGCCCTATGCCGCCTCCTCCTGCAACAACCGGAAATCTTACTCCTGGATGAGCCTACGAATCACCTCGATGCCGAGAGCGTGCTCTGGCTGGAGCAACATCTGCAAGAATACCCCGGAACCGTAATAGCGATCACGCACGACCGTTATTTCCTCGACAACGTAGCCGGTTGGATCCTGGAACTAGACCGTGGCGAAGGCATACCCTGGAAAGGAAACTATACCTCATGGCTGGAACAAAAGCAACAGCGACTGGCTCAGGAAGAACGCACCGAAACCAAACGACAGAAGACCTTACAGCGTGAGCTGGAGTGGATCAAGATGTCGCCTAAGGCCCGACAGGCGAAGGGTAAAGCCCGTTTAGCCAACTACGAAAAAATGGCCGGTGAAGAAGTTAAAGCCAAGGAAGAAAAACTTGAAATCTTTATTCCACCGGGGCCACGCCTTGGGGCCAACGTGATTGAGGCCGTAGATGTGTCTAAATCGTTTGGTGACCGAGTGCTGTATGAACATCTTAATTTTAACCTGCCTCAGAACGGTATCGTGGGCATTATCGGCCCGAATGGTGCCGGTAAAACCACCTTGTTCCGTATGATCATGGGGCAAGAAAAGCCCGACAGTGGTGTGTTTAAGGTAGGTGAAACCGTAAAGATTTCATACGTAGACCAACAACACACATCTATAGATCCGGAGAAGACGGTATTCGAAAACATCACCGGCGGCACAGAGTATGTGGAGTTTGGTAAATATAAAATCAACTCCCGCGCCTATGTATCTAAATTTAATTTCTCGGGACCCGATCAGGAGAAAAAGGTTAAAGTGCTTTCCGGTGGTGAGCGAAATCGACTCCATCTAGCCCTCACGCTCCGGCAGGAGGCGAATGTATTACTTTTAGACGAACCAACGAACGATCTGGATGTTAATACCATGCGCGCTTTGGAAGAAGCTCTCGACGACTACGCCGGCTGTGCTGTAATTATCTCGCACGACAGATGGTTCCTGGACCGTGTGGCCACACACATCCTCGCATTTGAAGGTGACTCTCAGGTATACTTCTTCGAAGGTGGCTTCAGTGAGTATGAAGAAAATAAAAAGAAACGCCTTGGCGATACCAGCTCTAAAAAATTCCGCTACAAAAAACTGGTGGGATAAGACCTTATCATGACTGCATCATCCGTTTTGCAAACCGCACCGACAGCGGTGGAAGCCATCCTGAACCGAGCCCTGCACGGCGAACGCCTCTCTACAGAAGATGCCCGCGTGCTCTATTACGAAGCCGACCTGGGCCTACTTGCCTCAGTGGCGAATACCATCAGGGAACGGCTGCATGGCAACAAAACCTACTTCAACCGCAACTTCCATATCGAACCCACTAATAAATGTGTGTTCGACTGCACCTTCTGTTCTTACTCCAGAAACTTTCAGCCCAACGAGGCTTCCTGGGAAATGAGTAAGGAACAGATGATGGGTATTGTAAAAAAATATGTGGGTACGGATGCTACCGAAGTGCACATTGTTGGTGGTGTGCATCCCAAAATGAGTCTGCTATTTTTTGCCGACTTGGTAAAAAGTATCCGCGAAGTACACCCTACCATACATATCAAAGGATTCACAGCCGTTGAGCTTGAATATATGTTTCGCAAGGCGAAAGTCACCGTGCGCGAAGGGCTCGAAGTCCTAAAGACCCACGGCCTGCAATCGTTGCCCGGAGGCGGTGCCGAAATTTTTGATGCATCCATACGAAATGAGATCTGTAAGGATAAAGCCAGTGCAGCACAGTGGCTCGAGATTCACGAAACCGCTCATCAGCTCGATATGCACAGCAATTGCACGATGCTGTATGGACATATTGAACGCTATGAGCACCGCATCGACCATATGAACCGCCTGCGCGACCTGCAGGACCGTACCCAAGGGTTTAACTGTTTTATACCGCTCAAATTCCGCAACAAGGATAATGAAATGAGTCACATTCCCGAAGTGGCCATACAGGAAGATTTGCGCACCTATGCTATGGCGCGCATCTTTATGGATAACATTCCGCACCTGAAAGCCTACTGGCCCATGATTGGGCGCAATACCGCGCAATTGCTTCTAAGCTTTGGTGTGGATGATCTGGACGGCACGATCGACGACAGCACTAAAATTTATGCTATGGCGGGCTCCGAAGAACAAAATCCCTCGCTCAGCACGGCCGATCTGGTTCGACTAATTAAACAAGTGAACCGCATCCCCATGGAACGCGACTCTCTATATAACGAATTAAAAGATTATTCCAACGAACGGTTTCCCGATGAACCTGCCGTTCAGCAATACAATTAAGCCAGCGTTTGAACCGTTACGCTACATACCTGCTCACCCCACTCCTACTCCTGATGATGAGCCGTGCGTTTCCTCAAACCCGAATTCAGATTATCAATGCAGACCTGATGGAGTTCAACGACTTCGGCGATCGTAAAATCAGAACCTTAACCGGCAACGTAAAACTTGAACAAAACGGGGTGTATCTTGCTTGCGAGCGCGCCGATTTTGATGCCGACGCTAATACGGTTGATGCCTTTGGCAACGTACACATACAACAGGACACCGTCGACATCTATGCCGATAAATTATTTTACAATGGTAACGACCGCAAGGCCAAGCTGAGTGGCAACGTGCGCCTCACCGACCGTAAAATGACTTTGCGCACCGCACAACTGGATTACGACATGAATACGCGCACCGGTTATTACAATACGGGCGGCGAACTGAAAAGCGATACCTCGGTGCTCACCAGTAAAATCGGTTACTACTATGCCGCCACACGCGACGTGTATTTTAAAAAAGAAGTACAGCTCACCAATCCCAGTTATAAACTTACGGCAGATACCCTACGCTTTAATATCGGCGAAAAGCGCGCTTACTTTCTTGGGCCAACGTATATCCGAAGCGACAGCAATCACATTTACTGTGAGCGTGGTTACTATGATACCGAAAAGGAAATAACACAGTTCTCGAAACATGCAACCCTGCTAAATGAAGAACAGCAATTGCGTGCCGACAGTATTACGTATGATAAGCTCACCGGTATGGGTTACGCCACCGGTAATGTTTACTGGACCGATACCATCCGCAGGAACAGCATCAAGAGCAGTAAGGCTATTTATAACGAGAAGTCCTCATCGGTGCTGGCCACGGGCGACCCGATCTTTGTGGATGCGGCCGATAAGGACACCATGTTCCTTAAAGCCGACACGCTCTACAGCGCTACAATCGACAGCGGCGGACGACGCTGGTTTCATGCCTACCATCACGTGGTCATCTACAAAAGTTCGGTGCGTGCGCGTTGCGATTCGGTGTATTACTCCGATGCCGATTCCACATTCCGCTTTTATGAGAACCCGATCCTGTGGGTAGATGCCAATCAACTTACGGCAGACACCATTTCGATGACCAGCTCCAATAAGCAACTGAAGCATTTTACTATGGTTAAAAATGCACTGATTGTAAATATGGTAGACACCCTTCGTTTTAATCAAATACAGGGTAAAAAGATGACCGGATTTTTTAAAGATGGTGACCTGCACCGCCTCTATGTGGAGGGTAATGGCGAAAGCATTTATTACGGAGAAGATGATAGCAAAAAACTAATAGGCGTAAACAAGGCGGTATGCAGTAATATGATGATCTCTATTAAAGAGGATAAGGTAGAGCGCATTACGTTTCTGGATAAGCCCACTGCGGTCTTGTATCCGCCAGAAGATGTACCGGAAGAGGCGCTAAAGCTTAAGCTGTTTAAATGGCTCATATCGGATAAACCCGAGCGCGGTGCATTTCCGTAAAGAGCGGTATATGAGTAAACGAATAAATCGCTTCACCCAACCTTATTAAAACGCAAAAATAATATCGTACTTGGTGATGATGTGGTAGTTGCCGGCCTCATCGCGCGTGAGCACGGCAGGATTTTCTTTGTTGATGATGCCCGAAAGGCGCTCCAGCGTGGTACCCTGCGATACTACGGGGAAAGGTTTATCCATCACTTCGCCGACAGTTTGGTTTTTAACGTCGTGATTGTCGAGCAGTTTGTTGAAGAGCAGACTCTCTGTGATGGAGCCCACCACATCGCCGTTGTGTATCACCGGTAACTGATCGATGTCGCTTTGTTTCATGAGTGCGATGGCCTCGGCTACTTTATTAGCAGGCTGTACCGATATGATTTTGGGCTTGCCACTGCGCATAAGGTCCTTAACGGTTTTGAGTTCGAGGAAGCCTCGGTCGCGCATCCAGTCGTCGTTATATAGCTTACCGATATACCTACTTCCGTGGTCGTGGAAGATGACCACCACCACATCGTTCGGACCGAGCAGATGCCTGAGCTGTATGAGTCCCGCAACGGCACTGCCTGCAGAGTAGCCTACAAAGATGCCTTCGCGCCGAGTGATTTCGCGCGCCATTAATGCACCGTCTTTGTCAGTTACTTTCTCAAAATGGTCGATGAGGCTGAAATCGATATTGGCCGGTATGATGTCTTCGCCTATGCCTTCCGTGATGTAGGGATAAATTTCGCTTTCGTCGAAGGTGCCTGTTTCGTGAAATTTTTTAAGTACCGAACCATAGGTATCAATGGACCATACTTTAATGTTGGGATTTTTTTCTTTGAGGTAACGAGCCGTGCCGCTGATGGTACCACCGGTGCCGGTACCCACAACGAGGTGGGTCACCTTGCCTTCGGTTTGTTCCCAGATTTCGGGGCCCGTGCCTTCGTAATGCGCCTGCCTGTTGGACAGGTTGTCGTACTGATTGGGGTAATAGGCATTTGGAATTTCTTTACTAAGGCGGCGCGCCACGGAGTAATAAGAGCGCGGATCGTCGGCCTCCACGTTGGTAGGACAAACAATCACCTCGGCACCTACGGCACGCAGGATGTCCATTTTTTCTTTAGACTGCTTATCGGTAGTGGTAAAGATGCACCGATAGCCGCGTGCAATGGCAACCAGTGCAAGGCCCATACCGGTATTGCCACTCGTACCTTCGATGATGGTGCCGCCGGGTTTCAATAAGCCGGCTTTCTCGGCATCGTCGATCATCTTCAAACCGATACGGTCTTTGATGGAGTTTCCGGGATTGAATGATTCTACCTTGGCCAGTACCAGTGCCGGCACCTGACTGACTACTTTATTTAATTTGACCAGCGGCGTGTTGCCGATGGTGTCGATGATGGAGTGGTAATACTTCATGAGTTCGGGATATGCGGCGCTAAGATATTAAAAGGGCGCGTCCTGATCACCGATTTCATCATTCATGCGAGAACGCTTGGTGATGATATTGGGTTCAGCATTGCTTGGATAACCAAATCCGCTGTTATCATTGAAATCGTACGATTCTTCGGGAGCATTTTCGAAACGCATCGTGTCGGGTATGAAGCGCACTTTAACGGCACCGGTTTTTCCGTTTCGGTGCTTTTGGATGAGTATTTCGGTTTCACCGGGGTTGGTATTTTGTACCTGAGCCGCATTGGGCTTGCCCTCGCCGGTGTAGTAATCCTGACGATACAGGAACATCACCAGGTCGGCGTCCTGTTCGATGGAGCCGGACTCCCTGAGGTCAGAAAGTTGCGGGCGTTTGTCGCCGGCGCGTTTTTCTACATCGCGGCTTAACTGCGAGAGGGCTATTATCGGCACCTGCAGTTCTTTGGCCAGTGATTTTAATGAGCGTGATATGTTACTGATTTCCTGTTCGCGGTTTACGTTTCGGTTCTCACTACGACTACTCATAAGCTGAAGGTAGTCAATAACTATGAGTTGGATGTCGTTACTTGCTTTAAGGCGGCGGCACTTGGCACGCAGTTCAAAAATGTTGATCTGTGCGGTATCATCAATAAATATAGGTGCATTAGACAGACGCTGTGATTTAGTGGTTAGCTGAGCCCATTCGTAATCCTGAAGGTTGCCTGTACGTAGTTTGTTACCGTTGATGCCGGTTTCTCCTGAAAGTAAACGATTGGTAAGCTGTAAGTTCGACATCTCGAGTGAGAACACGGCAACCGCCTTGTTGTATTCTATGGCCGCATTGCGCACGAGCGATAAGGCAAAGGCAGTTTTACCGACACTCGGACGGGCGGCAAGGATAATCAGATCGCTGGGCTGCCAGCCGCTGGTAATACGATCCAGGTCAATAAAACCGCTGGGTACACCGGTGAGGTCGCTTGCGGTTTCCTTGATCTGCTCAAGTTTAACGATGGCATTCTTTACCAGGGTATCAATTTTGCTGTAGTTGTTACGAAGGTTTTTGTCGGTTACCTGAAAGATTTCGCGTTCGGCGGCATCAAGCAATTCGAGTACATCGGTGGTTTCTTCGTAAGCATTTTTAGTAATTTCATTCGAGATGCGAATCAGTTCCCGCTGGATGTGCTTTTGCATGATAATGCGGGCGTAGTATTCGATATTGGCCGATGACGAAATCTTGTTGGTCAGCTCGGTAACTGTAAAGGCACCGCCAATGGATTCCAGTTGCCCCATGGCACGCAGCTTATCAGTAACCGTTAAGAGATCGACCGGCTGTGACCGATCGAACAGCTCAACAATTGCTCTGAAGATGATGCTGTGCGACTCCACATAAAAACTTTCAGGCTTGAGGATGTCGATAACCGATGTGAGGGCATTGCTTTCGAGAAGCACGGCACCAAGCACGGCTTCTTCGAGATCGCGCGCCTGCGGTGGCACTTTACCAAATACATAGTCCGACAAATTATTTTCTGCACGCGAGGTCGCCAAGCGATTTCGCAGTTGATTTTTCTTTAGTTCTTCCAAGGGTTTTTGTTCACTCATCGCCTCTGATTCATTATGGGTTAAAAATTTCCGATAACTGTATAAAAGTATCTATAACCCGAACTAAAAAAAATTTTATTTAACCCCTTCCGATCCGATTACATTAAACTGCTGATAAACAAGTCAATAGTTTTTTAACACATGTTACCAAAGGGTGAGGATAATGTGTTTGTAAAAAAAGTTAGTGAATTACTTGTTTTTCTTAATCGTGTTTTTAAACTGTTCCTGCTCCTTATCAAAATCGACCGGTTTGGGAAATACCGGCTGTTTCATGGTGGAGGTGAATACCTGTGACACATAATGCCATTGGCGTTTGCGGTACTTAAATCCTTCATAAGTACCATCGGGCACATAGGTAAATCGGTAATCCTTGCTTGTTGAACTTTGCGGTGCCAGATGATCGAACACAATTAGTTTTAAGTCGATGTCGTAATTGAGCGTTACCACAGCATCCTCTTTGTACTCAATGATGTAACGGTTATAGATGTAAACGTTTTTTTTATCGGTAACAACAAATTTAGGTGCACCAAATACCGGCTCTCCTTTTTTATTAAAATGCAATACATCAATAATTTTGATATTACTGCGCAGGTTGTTTCCATCCCAGCCAAAGAGGTAGTAATATCGATTGCGTTCTATCATCTTGTAATAGATTGCTCCGGGCCATTTTTCATGATTGCTTATGGTATCCTTATTTTTTATTTTGTAGTTGTAATCGAAGAGGGGAAAAACTTTGAGTTCCTTTTTATTATTCATCTGTATGGCTCCATAGTAGCGATAGGAATCATTAAATAGTTTGAGTCCCCAGTTAAACATTCTGAATTTACGGTCATCAGGACTGATAATGTTGATGCGCTTGAGTGCTACGAAAGGATAGTTGAACGATTGATTCACTTTTAACGCCTGCACCAGCACCCGGATAAAACTAAAGCAAGCCTGCTGTCGAACAACGGGTTCCCCGCTCAGCACAATGGAGTCCTGCAGTGTGGAAAGCGTGTCTTCATATCGACGGAGCAACTCCAGATTAGCCGGATCTATTTCATCGGCATACGTCCGAAACGATAGCGAGAGTAATAGTACAAAAAGAATACTACGATACATCATCTGTTAAAACGCTGAAAGAAGGCTTTCATTATCAGTAGATCAACAATTTTCAATAATCAATGCCGATGCACCGCCTCCGCCATTGCAGATTGCTGCGGCACCAATACGGGCATTTTTATGCTTGAGTACAGAGGTGAGTGTACAAGTGATCCGTGCGCCACTGTTACCGATAGGATGACCCAGCGCCACGGCACCACCAAATACATTGGCCTTCTCGGGAGCGATATTCAGTAGCCGGTTATTTGCCATACTCACTACAGAAAACGCTTCATTGATTTCAAAATAGTCCACCTCACTCAGCTGCTTACCTGCACGTTTCAATGCCGCGTGTATAGCCTTTGCAGGCGTTGTTGTAAACCACTCCGGAGCCTGAGAGGCATCGGCAAAGCCGATTATACGCGCCAAAGGTTTTATACCCAGCTCACGTGCTTTATCGGCACTCATTAATACTACCGCTGAAGCGCCATCATTGATTTTGGATGCATTAGCCGCAGTGATTGTTCCCTCCTTGTCGAAGGCGGGTTTAAGTGCGGCAATTTTATCGAACTTCACTTTTGCCGGCTCCTCGTCAACCGTAATCTGAACTTTATCTTTACCATTCATCACCTCCACCGGTATGAGCTCCAGATTGAACCAGCCTTCTTTTTGTGCCTTAATGGCTCTGTTGTAGGACTCAATAGCGTATTCATCTTGTTGGGCTCTGCTGAATTGGTATTCCCTAGCGCATACCTCGCCGGCATTACCCATGGCATAATTTTTATAGGGATCCCACAGACCATCGCGTATGATGCCGTCAATAACTTGCTGATGACCATAACGGTATCCGCTTCGTGCTCGGTCCAGGTAGTAAGGCACATTGCTCATACTCTCCATACCACCTGCCAGCACAACATCGGCATGGCCGGTCATAATACTTTGTGCGCCGAGCATAATTGCTTTCATTCCGGATGCACATACCTTGTTGACCGTGGTACAAGGCACGTGGTCGGGTATGCCGGAGAACACCGCAACCTGCTGAGCAGGTGCCTGCCCTACATTGGCACTCAGTACATTTCCCATAATCACCTCTTCTATCTGAGCCGGCTCTATTCCGGCCTTCTTAATGGCTTCTTTAGCCGCCGCACTACCTAATTGTGTGGCGCTTAACGAAGATAATACGCCACCAAGCGAACCAATTGGTGTGCGTGAAATGGACATGATATAAACTTCTTTCATGGAATCGTTTTTTTGTGGACACAAACCTACACGAATTTTCAGCAGTATGCCGTTTCGCATCGTACAATTTGCCGTAAGAAAAAAATAAAATAATCCGATGAATCTGAAACGCTTTCTCTTTACCGGCGTAAGGAAATGAGCATGAAAAAGATTTCATCATTCATCAAATACGAGTGGAAAGAAATGGCTGAGGTCATCCGCGTCATGAAGCGTGTATTTTTCCTTTAGTAGCAAATACAGAAAGGATTACTGATTTTTACGCCCCATAATACACTTCGTGGGGTATTCTAAAAAACTCATTTCTTTTATACGTGGTGATCAATCGGCCTATCACAATCTGCTAAAAGGTAGTGCGATTTCATTGATCATGCGCTTAATGGGGCAGGCAATAAACTATGGCCTGGTTCTCAGCATCACCCGTTTATTTGGTGCCGGCGGCTATGGTATGTACAGCCTCTTTCAGGCTGTATTGCAGTTCTTCACACAAACCGCACGCCTCGGGTTTGACACCCTGCTGATGCGCAATGCAGCACAAAGTCATGATGACGACGAGTTGCATATGCTAAAAAATCAATATCGATTTGTTTTACGTTTAACGGCGGCAGTATCGATGTTTATGGGTATTGTATTGTATGCCTGTGCCGGACTAATTGCAGAGATGTATTTCAATAAACCGCAACTTACTTTTTATCTGAAAGTTGCAGCTGCTTGCATACTACCGCTTGTACATATTAATATCTATGCGTCCTATCTTAAAGGCAAGAAATTTTTCAGGCAGTTTAATTTCATACAGCAGATTTCTTTATTGTTATTCTCTGTCCTCACTATCCTGAGTGGCTATTTGCTATACCGCAAACCGGAGTTAACCGCCGTGGCTTATGCGCTGTCTTGCCTCATTACATTAGGTGTTGCATTATTTTGGTACAAAAAGTATTTCACAATACCCGCCGCGTTGCAGGCTATCGACCGAAAGACATTGATTACGGCATCGGCTACTTTTTTCATAGTTGGGTTGATGAATTATATGCGTAATGCAACAGAAACGCTCATATTAGGGCATTACTTTACCGAAGACTTTGCCGGCATTTTTAAGGCAACACAAAAGGTAAGTTCCGTTATCGCCTTCACCCTCTTCTCAACCATAGTAGCGGCGGCGCCTCATTTTGCTGAACTTTATAAACAACAAAAACAGGACGAGCTGAAGCGTACCGTACAAAAAACAACGGCGCTAATCTTCTGGTCGGCACTGCCCGTTTTCATTGTAATGATTTTCTTTCCTGATTTTCTAATGAGTCTATTTGGTAAAGAGTTCACGCGTGGTAAAGAGGGACTAATCATTATGTGTTGCGCACAATTTTTTAATGCCATGATGGGGCCGGCCAATAATTTGTTACTGATGGTGAACAAACAACGTTTTGTACTTTATATTACCATTTTTAATAATCTGGTTTGTGCGCTTTGCGGTTGGTTTTTGATTCCGCTATATGGACTGAATGGCGCCGCACTGATCAACATGCTCGGCATACTGATTCCTAACATTGCCGCTATCATGGTAATACGCCGGGAATTTGGTTTTTTTACATTCAACTTCAACTTGCTTACTCAAGTATTTAAACGATGAGCCCGACGCCCTGGCCGGATGTATTTATTGTAGGTGCCGCAAAAACAGGAACCAGTTCCCTGTATCAATACCTTATTCAGCATCCGGATGTAGCACGATCTATAGTTAAAGAGCCTCACTTCTTCTCTACAGATATCAATCCCGAAGATTTTAGTGCGGAGTTTTACTATCAGAAAATTCCGGATATCGATGCCGCAATCCGACGCGGGCACATGATCCATTCCTCTTTTATTCGCAACGAAGCCGACTACCTTAAATTATACGCCGGAGCTCAGGGCAAACTAAAAATTGACTCTTCGGTATCCAACCTGTTTAGTCATACTGCGGCCGGAGCCATTCATTCGAAAAATCCTGACGCCAGAATCATCATCATCATCCGGCAGCCGGTGGAGCGTGCGTTCTCACATTACGTTATGGACCGCAGGAGCGGTTACAAACTAAGCCTCTCCTTTACTGAAGCTGTGCTATCCGATTATCAGCAACCGAAAAAAGGTTGGGGCATCTCTCACTTATATGCAGAATTGAGCTTATATGACGATGCCATCAAACGTTATCAGGATACATTTCCGGCCAATCAGATACACCTGATTGTTTACGACGATTATCGTGATGATGTGCATGCTGTTCTATCATCGGTATGCCACTTCGCCGGGCTAAAGCCATTTCGCTTCGATACCAAACAAGCGCACAATACAGCGGCATTACCCTCTAATCCCCTAACCCGATGGCTGAATAAAAACAAAGCGTTAAAACGGAGCCTGTCCCGTCATATTCCTGATGCGCTTCGTGTACCCTTGCGAAAACTGGCCTATCGCAAAAAAAATCTACCGGCACTTACGCCCGATGATTACAAGACTCTTATGCCGCTGTTTATGGAGGATATCCTTCGAACGGAGCAGCGTATTAATCGTTCATTAAAACACTGGATAAAACCATAGGTACATGCCTGAAATTACCGTTGTGATTATTCATTATGGAGATTACGCACTCACGTCGGCCTGTCTAAATAGTGTGCTTCGATCCCATGAGGCCGTAAGCATTATCATATGCGATAATGCCTCTAATGTAGCTGATCAGCAACTACTGCACGATCATGCGAATTATTATTTCTATGGCACTTCGCTTACCGAGAAACCATTGAAGGGACAAATTATTTGGCATCGCCTGGGATTCAATGCCGGTTATGCCGCGGCCGCTAATGCCGGAATTCGGATTGCAAAAACTATATACCAATCGGATTATATACTCATACTGAATAACGACTGCACGGTTCATCCGGCGTGTATTAAAACATTACGGCATACTTACGAGTCTCTTCCTGACTGCGGTTTGCTTGGCGCAAAAGTATTATTCAGCTCCGCTGATGGTTTGATTAATTCTGTAGGCGGATCGTTTAACAAATGGACGTGCTGGCAAAAAAATATCGGTGCGCGTGAGGTAGATGCCGGACAATACAGCGGTTTATTGAAGCCGGATTATGTATACGGAGCCTGTATGTTTATTAGTATGAAATGTATTGATACTATAGGCCTCATGGATGAACGATTTCTGCTCTATCAGGAAGAGCACGACTGGTGCATACGAGCCTTAGGCAAAGGTTATACTAATTATACAACCTGCGATGCACTGGTCTTTCATCAGCAAGGCGCATCAAGCGGAAAAAAAATAAAACAACAGCAGGCCCCGGATTATATCCTTGCCCTTCAATATGGTAATCTGATTCGCCTCTATCTCAAACATTTTCCCTTACTAACGCCGGTGGCCTTTATTCGCTTATTCATGATTATGGCGAAGCGCATCGTACATAGACAATACCGGCATGCCTTTCTGCTGATGAAAGTAATTTTCGGGTACAGAATTCACGAACTACCGGCGTCATGACAAAAACAAAACAAGACTTCTATATACTACGCAAGGCATCGTACATGCTGATTACCTTGTTTGCTTTATTAATTGGCTTTCAGTATTTCACCAATTCTCCTCTGGCTGGCATCATCACGCCGATTGAAAAAATGTTTACTGCCGCAGTACTCAGTTTTGTTGCCGTTTACCTCGTTAATAAGATCATCCGCACGAAACGATTAGAGTCCATTGATGTACTGGCTCTGTTTCTGAGTTTCGGTATTCCCCTGTACACCGCTATCATGGCAAACATATACTGGGACCAGCCGGTTATGTATGGATTTAGTACACAAAAGTTCTGGTTCATCGGTCTGAGTGCGCTGTTGATTTATTACTTCCTGATTAATCAGTATATCACCGTTCTTGATATTCATCGCATGATGCTGGGCGTAGCCTGGTTCAGCCTGGCTGTTTATCTGCTTGTAGAAGTGCTCTTCGATGCCTCCAAATGGCGCGACACCAATTTCGTTTATTGCAATCCGGCAAAAGGTGGCTGTGGATTTAAATTCAACACGCTTTTCCTGGGATATGCAATGTTGTTCTATTTCATTAAAGCCGTGCGTGAAAACAAAAATATTTTTCTGCTGGTAAGCGGTTTGTTCTTTGCCTACTTTCTGTTTTTTTTTCAGAAACGAGGTATCATCATTATCACCGGACTGCTATTCTTTATCATATTGGTTACCAACACCAATAAAAAGCGATTTGTGCAATATATCAGCATCTTTCTATCAACCTTCATCCTTATGCTTGCTACCCTGTTCGTTGCATCGCAGGAGCGGTTCTATACCCTTGTGGGGCAATATGGCAACTTTTTTGAAATCCTGGCCGGTGAAGAAACCGGTGAGGGCAGTGCCGACTCCCGCCTGCGCGAACTGGCTACCATGTTTAAATTTTCTGCCAAACATGCTTTAAGCTGGGTTTTCGGCAATGGGAAATGGAGCGATAACTGGTTACAAAATCCGGCCATTGCAGAAGATTTTTTTCCGAGCGATCTGGGATTGCTCGGCGTGTTCTTCGTATACGGCATCATCGGATTTCTTCTGGTGCATATTCAATTTGTTTATACCCTCAAATGGATGAAGTCGCGGAAAGAGGTAAATAACAATATCCTTTATGTTCAAATTAAATACTTCCTGCTCTATTTCTATTTACGAAGTATTTTCAGCGGCGCAATTTTTTTTGCATCCGGACCAACCATCACACTGATCTTTATTATGCTCATCTACTACATCAAAAAAACTGAAACGAATGATCGCTTATCTTAATGTGCTCCTGTATCTCTTTCTCTACCTGCCCTCCTGCACAAATAACAAGAAACATACTGCCGACAGTAAAGGAAATAATGACCCGCTTGACATTGAAATAACCTATAATACCCAGGCGCCCGAAGTCGAGCCTTTGCTGTATGGCACCTCTACCTCCTCGATGTATTGGCAAACCAATCCAAACACACCTGCCTTTGCCACACTGGTTGACTCATTGCATATGAATGTTATGCGATGGCCGGGTGGTACGCTGGCGCAGTTTTATCACTGGGATAAACCCGGTTATGGTTTAATTCAAACCGAAATCAGTGCCCTGCACTCCTCCTATGCCAACAGCCTTAAGAATCAGAATGCTTATGTTGACGAGAAATCATCAACGCGCCGCTACATAGACGACTTTGTTCTTTTAGCTCAAAAAAGTAATGCGCAGGTGTTGGTATGTGCCAACCTGGTTACAGCAAGCGACGAAGAAAATATCGCCCTGCTCGATTTCCTCACCGAAAAAAACATCAAACTGTGTGGCGTTGAACTTGGCAATGAACTTTACCTGCCGCGTATGCGTGGTGTGTTTAATGATGATGTACAACAATACATTAACCGATCAAAAACGCTCACCGAAAAAATAAAAAAGAAATACCCCAGTCTGCCGGTTGCTGTTTGTGCCGCACCCATTCGGGATATCGCCGATGAAAATCCGCCTGCAGGCTCTGAGGCCGCATTCTTCAGTAACTGGAATCAGAAACTCTCCAAGCAACAATACTACGATGCCGTTATTCTGCATTATTACTTTCCGATACCCTGCGATGGCACGCTACAGGATGTATTCACCTGTGCCACCGGCGAGCTCAACGACATTACCGGCAAAGATTTCAGGACCGGAATAGACATGTACCGAAATACATTCGGTAGCAAGCCTTTTTGGATTACCGAGTGGAACATAGCTACCAAAGCCACGCAGGGCCGCTACGGAAACACCCTGCTCCAGAATTTTTTCATCACTCGTTTTTATGATGCCATGAATGCGGTAAATGCGAAATACCCCGGCCAAATTGGCCTTGCTACTTATCAGACCCTGGCTGGCGATGTTTATGGCTCGTGCATGATCATGGATAAGAATAAACGAGAAACCTATACCGATACGCTGGCCAATCCCTACATCCGAAAAATGCCTTATTACGCGCATCAGCTGATCCGGCATCGTTATACCGGTAAGATGATTTACTGCGATGTAAAAAGCAACCGATCAGACATCTACCTTAGTGCATACTACAACAAAACCACCGGCGCTCTTGAGCTTCACATCGAACATATCGGCAAAGAGCCAATACGTATCAACAGCATCATGGTTAATGGTAAGGCCATTTCAACCTCCGGTGTGGTGAGCGGTTTGATGATGCACGCGCCCAGCTTGTATGCCGGTTACGGATTAAATAAAGCCGATATCGAGTTGAGTAATCATGAAATCCCTAAATTTTTAAACATTAGCGATGTGCTAAAAAACATCACTATATCCAAATACTCTTATGGATATTTGCAATTAAACCCATAACCCCAAGTATACTTGGCAGAGCTAAGACCTAACTTCTTTATTATTGGAGCACCCAAGGCCGGAACCACATCGCTGTATTACTATCTCAGCCGACATCCCGAGGTGTTGATGAGCCGTATCAAAGAGCCCAACTTCTTTTCGTATCGCGAACTATGCAATCAGCAATTGTATTACCGTGATGACTCGGTGCAGGATCAACAAACCTATCTGAGCCTATTTAACACCACAACACCGGATCAGGTGAAAGCGGTTGGTGAGGCCAGTGTTTCGTACCTGTTCTATCCCGACACGGCCAATCAGATCAAACAGTTTAACCCTGATGCCCGCATCATTATTATGTTGCGCAACCCGTTCGACCGTGCCTGGAGCCATTATCTGATGGACTACAAGCTCAATTATGTGCGCGATTCGTTCGACGACATCACCTTGAAACGAGTTAACGGACACCGCAATAATCAACACTTTCAGCAATACATACAGCTCAGCTTATATCACCGTCAGTTGCAGAACTACTTCAACGTATTCGATCGCAAACAAATTTTCATCGGCCTTTACGACGACCTGAAACAATCGCCACAGCAGTTGTTCAGTGCGCTATGCACCTTTCTGGAAATTGAGCCGGTTGCCCTGCCCGAATCCTCGGCATACAACAGCGCCGAAGTGCCCCGCAATGCGTTCATCAAATCTGTTTACGCATCTGATTCCATTCGGCGCGGACTGAAGAAATTATTCGGTCATCAGCAAAGCAAAAAAATAAAATCCCTCCTGTTTAAAAAACCGGAATTGCTTCCACTACCCGATACGAGGCAGCATCTCACCCAACTGTTTAACGACGACATTCGAAAAACAGAATCACTGACCGGACTTAATCTGAGTGCCTGGTATGCAACATAAGCTGGCGATGATTGAGCCCGTGGGCGGGCATCGTGGCAATGAACTATTTCTTTATAACCTCTGCAGTGGCCTGCAGGATGCCGGTTGCCACACTACCCTCTATACCTGCGATGAAACCAACTTTGATGCCTTCCACAAACCGCGCTTTGATGTGAAGAAATATTACCGCCGCATTTACGGCAGTGATCCGGTGCTGTTACGTGGCCTTCGTTATCTGAAAGGCGCCTATCAAACTGTTCAGGATTGCCACAGGCAGGGCGTTAACATCGCACATCTGCATATCTATCATTTTGCAAACCGCGAATTTGTGAATCAGTTGCTCCTGCAACAGCAACAAATTAAAACGGTGCTCACCATACACGATGTGGAAGACTTTGTAAAATTCGGTCAAACCCATACGCTGAAAAAATACCGGCGCTTCGAAAAACGCAACCCACATACCATAGTGCTTTCGCAATATGCCAAGAAAAAGCTGATGCACTATTTTCCGAATACGCCGCAGGAGCAGATACACGTAATACCACTCACCGACAAGGATACCCTCTACTACAATCCTGAGCGCACCAAAGCGGAAGCCCGCAAAGCGCTGGGATTAAATCCGGATGATTTTATTGTGATGTTCTTTGGACAAATCAAAAAAGTAAAAGGCCTCGATGTGCTCATCGATGGCTTTGCGCACGCACTCAAAGGCAAGAGCGATGCAAAACTGCTGATTGCCGGTATACCCTGGAAAGTAGGTTTCGACGCCTTCGAAAAACAAATTCAAGAACATCAACTCGGCGAACAAAGCATCCTGCGTCTGCAATATCATCCCAACGAAGTAAAGCCGGATTATTTTGCCGCGGCCGATATCGTAGTGCTCCCCTACCGCGAAATTTTTTCCAGCGGCGTATTGGTTAATGCCATGCATTACCGCTCAGCTATCATCTGCTCCGACCTGCCCTTTTTCAGAGAATATGTAAAGGACGGTTACGACTGCCTGATGTTTGAATCTGAAAATGCCGAATCACTCGCCGCACAGCTTCGCCGTGTGTACGACAACCGTAGTTTGCCCGAACAACTCAAAGGACCGGCACGCCTCACGGCCGATACCATCTTTAACACGGAACGTATCGTTGAACAAACCCTAAAGGTTTACGATCAGGTTATGGGCTCCTGATGAGCCTGTGCCGGCTTAATGAAATCCTTATTATTATTGTGTTGCTAAAAATTCAAAAAATCATGAAATCTTATATTGAACAACACAAAGATCGATTCCGTAACGAACTGCTCGAGTGGCTGCGTATGCCTTCGGTGAGCGCCGACCCTGCCTTTAAAGACGATGTATTGCGCGCCGCCGCATTCGCCGCTGACCGCCTCAAAGATGCCGGCGCCGATCAGGTTGAGATTATTGCCACACCGGGCTATCCGGTCGTGTATGGCGAAAAAATAGTGGATCCTAAAAAGCCCACCGTACTCGTTTACGGGCACTACGATGTACAGCCTGCCGACCCATACGAGCTATGGGATTCGCCACCCTTTGAACCCGTAATTAAAAAAACCGAGCGCCACCCCGATGGTGCCATCTATGCACGCGGAGCCTGCGATGATAAAGGACAGGTATATATGCACATTAAAGCCTTTGAGGTGATGATGCAAACCGGCAACCTGGATTGCAATATTAAATTTATGATTGAAGGCGAAGAAGAAGTTGGAAGCAGTAACCTCAATCCATTTCTTGAAAAATACCGCGACAAGCTGAAGGCCGATGTCGTATTGGTTTCCGACACCTCTATGGTAGCCAACGACTGCCCCTCGGTTACCGTGGGCCTGCGCGGCCTCTCCTACCTGGAAGTAGAAGTAACCGGTGCCAACCGCGATTTACACTCCGGCGTGTATGGTGGTGCGGTAGCCAACCCGATTAATACCCTGGCCATGATGATTGCCTCGTTAAAAGATGCCAACAATCGCATTACCATACCCGGCTTTTATGATGCGGTGCGTGAGTTCAGTGCCGACGAACGGGCCGAAATGGCCAAGGTGCCTTTCAGCCTGGATGCATACAAAAGCGAGTTAGATATCGACGACATCGAAGGCGAAACCGGCTATACCACACTGGAGCGCTCCAGCATACGCCCAACCCTCGACTGCAACGGCATCTGGGGCGGTTATATTGGTAAAGGAGCCAAAACCGTGCTGCCCTCCAAGGCTTATGCAAAAATTAGTATGCGTTTAGTACCCAATCAGCAATCGGATAAAATCACCGAGTTGTTCACCAAACATTTTGAACACCTAGCTCCAAAATCGGTGCGCGTAAAAGTTACGCCACACCACGGGGGTGAGGCGGCCCTAACCCCAACCGACAGCATAGCCTATGCGGCGGCAAGCAAAGCCATGGAAACTACCTTTGGGAAAAAGCCTATACCAACCTACGAAGGCGGAAGCATACCCATAGTAGCGAGCTTTGAGCGTATCCTCGGACTCAAAACCATTCTGATGGGCTTTGGGCTCAACAGCGATGCATTGCACTCACCCAACGAGCACTACGGCCTCTTTAACTATTACAAAGGCATCGAAACCATACCCTACTTTTATAAGTACCTGGCCGAGATGAGTAAGTAAGGATGGATTAAAATGTGATGTATTGATATTCGTTAACCTTCATTTTCCATTCACGTTCACTTTTTCAAAATAAAAAACAAACTAATCAATACAAATGAAAGGTATCATTGCTTGCCTGCCCTTGATCCTGTTGAGTATATTTAGCTATGCCCAGGTCGACACAACCAAGAATAAGAATAATGCGACAACCGAATATTATGATGTGGTGGCTGTTTATCACGAAAATACCGACGGCAGAGGCAGACCGGTGCGATTTACCACTGAACTCAAAGGCGAGATTGTAAATTACGATGCGAGTACCGGTGTAATTACCTTCAAAACCAGTGATGGTAAAATGTATTCCTTAAAAAATGGTGAATACAAATACTTTCAGTATAACAAAGCATTTACACAGAAAAACAAGGAAAGCAAAAAGCTTGTATTGCGTGAGCGTAAGGAAACACAATTTCAACTTACTGCAGGATGGCGCTTAACTGCTCTCAATTTGTACGACAATTTCAAAGCCGATGATTATTATGTGTGGTCGCAGGAGAGCAACTCCGATGTACCCATTGCCCTATATTTTGGCGGTGGAAAATATTTTGGCCGCAGGCATTATGCAGGCCTTGGCGGCGAGCTTGCCCTGTCGTCTTACGGTAAAAATTATATCCATGCCGGCTTGCGCTATGTGTATCAATACGATGGCTACAAACGAAACACCGCCTTTTACCTGCCTTTAGAGTTGAATTATTTTACAGCTAAATACAATCAGAACTATGATGTTGCCGACACCTTAATCAGGTACTTTCCGGGTGGTGGTTACTCCATTGAATATCCAAGTCAAAAAAATATAGATCAAATCATGTCGGCGGTATCGTTTTCATTCGGGCAGGGTATGTCATTTATACTCAACGATAAGCACTCCATTTCTCTGGAGTTGTCTGTAATTAAACTGTTTCCGCTTAGTACCACCTTCCCTAATCCGCCTGAGCGCTTACCCAATGTAAAAATGGAAGGGATGGGATTACGATTTGGCTTGTTGTATAATCTGTAAGTAAACGTTCAGGAAAATACCCTACTCCTCCCCGAATATCAGGTTGTTGGTGGTGCCGCCTTTGTTGTATTTATTGCAATCCATTTCTATGCTCATATCGGCCGGCTGCGTAAAATGAGCATCGGAGCTGATGCCCAGGCTCTTATCGGCATAAACCGATTGCAGGAAGTAAGCCCATATCGGTAAGGCCATCGCCGCACCCTGTCCAAACTGCATAGACCGGAAGCGGATAATGCGGTCTTCGCCGCCCACCCAGCAACCGCCGCATAGCTGTGGCGTTATGCCCATAAACCAACCGTCGGTACTGCTTTGTGTGGTTCCTGTTTTTCCGCCCAGCTCGCCATCCAGGTTGTACTTAAAGCGCATACGGCGTGCCGTTCCAAAATCAACCACATTCTGCAACATGCGGCACATCACATAGGCCACCTGCTCGTTTACGACTTCAACCTGTTTGGAGTGAAACTCCTGTATGAGTGTGCCCTGATTATCGGTGATGCGGCTCATATAAAGTGGCCGGGTATAGACTCCGCGGTTCACAAAGGTGCTGTAGGCACCGGTCATCTCATATACCGAAATATCCGGTGTTCCCAAACAGATCGACGGAAACGGATCCATCTTGCTGGTAATACCCATGCGTTGCGATAAATCAATCATCGGTTTAGGGCCCAGTTGTTTCATCAGGTAGGCACTTACGGTATTTACCGAGCCGGCCAAGCCCTGAAATAAAGTAAGCATGCCACCATATTTATTATCGGAGTTATCGGGCGACCAATTATTGAAATTTTCAAATACCACCTTTTGATTGGATACAGAATAACAAGGGGAATACCCGTTCTCGATGGCAAGCGTATACAAGATCGGCTTTATGGTAGAACCTACCTGCCTCTTAGATTTAACATTAACGTGGTCATACTGGAAATAGCGATGATTAATACCACCTACCCAGGCTACCACACTGCCATTCGAAGGATTCATCACCATAAATCCGGTATGTAAAAACATCTTGTAATATTTGATGGAGTCCCACGGAGACATAATTGTATCCAGATCGCCTTTGTAGGAATACACGGTCATACTGATTGGTGTTTGGAAAGACCTTCGTATAGAATCTTCGGTGATACCGCGCTTCTTCATACGCACATAGCGTTCGCTTTGCTTCATAGCCCCGGTAATGAAGTCATCATTATCGCCCCAGGGTCGCTTGGTTTTATAGCTCTTGAAAAACTGCGATTGCAGTTCTTTCATATGCTTGTTAACGGCTTGCTCGGCATAGCGTTGCATCTTGTAGTTGATTGTTGTATATACTTTTAAGCCATCGGTATATAGATTGTATGGCGAGCCATCGGGCTTGGTGTGTTCTTTACACCATTTGGTTAACTCCTGTCGCAAAAATTCGCGGAAATAGGTAGCCTGCCCTTCGTTATGATCGGGGCTTACATACTTGAGGCGTATCGGCATATTTTTGATGGAGTCGGCAGCGGCCTGAGCCAGATAGTTGTATTTGGTCATCTGATCCAGCACGGTATTACGACGGGATAAGGCCCTACCCGGATTACGCCTTGGGTTGTACATCGTGCTTCCCTTTAGCATGCCAATAAGTACGGCGGCTTCTTCAATTTTGAGTGAATCGGGGATCTTGTTAAAGTAGGTGCGCGCCGCAGACTTGATACCGTAGGAGTTCTCACTAAACTCTACCGTGTTGAGATATAGGTTGATGATTTCATCTTTAGTATAACGGCGCTCGAGTTTAACGGAGGTAATCCATTCTTTCAGCTTCGCACTGAGTATCGTTATAAGGTTGCGGTCTTTAGGACGGGGAAAAAGATTTTTAGCGAGCTGTTGCGTGATGGTACTTGCACCTTCTTTATCGCCCATCAGCGTGGCCACGATGGCTCGGAGTGTACCCCAATAGTCGATACCGCTGTGTTTATAGAAGCGGATATCTTCGGTAGCCAGCAAGGTGTTTCTAAGCAATGGCGGAATCTCGTCGAAGGAGGCAATGCTACGGTTTTGAAAATAATATTTTCCTAAGAGCACGCCGTCGGCAGAGTATACTTCGGTGGCCAACTGACTCTTTGGATTTTCCAGTTGCTCAAAGGAAGGCATCTCACCAAATATGCCTGAGGCAGTGAGCACAAACAGCAAGGTGATGAGGAATATAAATGAACCGGTACCGATCCACAGCCACTTGATAAAAAACCGAATACGTTTATTGTCGTTGCTCTTTGCTTTTGCCATATCTACTTGTAGTTACTGTCGAAAAATGCCATGTACAAATCCAGATTTTTGGTTTTAAAGAATGTGCCAAAGTTCTTTTCATCAATGATAAAAACATGGTAGGTGGTTTCGATAAGATCGAACAGGGTTTCCTTAGACAAAATTTCGTTGTAATAATTTAGTGCAAGCTGACTGTTTTTGAATTGTTTCACCAGTATCATTTGCCGGGCTTCGTCGAGCAACATCGTGCTTACCTTAAGGTTCTCTGATGAACGGAATTTGCCATTGTGCAGATTGAGCGAATCGGAAATGGACTTATTGGTGTTAATCACTTCATCGAACAAAACGACCACAAACTGGGAGGCATTCGGCTTATACTCGAAATCGCTCTTGGAGGGGGCGTCGTTCACCTTCTTCTGTGGTTCGTTTTTACTGTTCTTATCCAGCATAGCCAAAATCTCTTTGGCTTTATTGTGCTCCTCGCCACTTGGATATTTGAGTGTGAATATGCTTAACTCTGTTTTGAGGGAGTCTTTACCTTTTGTCTGCGCAATAGCAAAAGCACGAAGCAGATCAAACTTGGGCATGAAAGCCGATTTATTATAAAACTTACGCGCCGAGTCGCTTGCAACAATCACCTTGGCATACTGATTTTGACTGTACATGCGATAGGCATAATTATAGTAGCGTTCACCCACATCGGTCTTTACTTGCTGTACAAGTTGTGCGGAGGGGTTCAACATGTGTTTGGTTAACGCCTGATCCGGATAATCAGTGAGCAGTTTGTTTTTGTACATGGCGGCTTTGGCTTCATCCGGTTTGCGCTCATAGAGGAGGTAGAGTTGATAGAGTGCCTGCGGCTCAAATGCACTTTTAGGGTACTTGTCTACCAGTTTTTCAAAATATTCGATCGCCTTTTTATCGTTGTGCAAATCTTCCTTAAAGATAGTACCTGCGGCATAATAAGCTTCTGTTAAATGCTTTGTACACGTCTCCATTTTTTCCTGAGTCAATGGCAGTCCTGCCTCCAGATCGGCGAGTGTGAGTTTTTTCTCTTCTTTCTTGGCCGTTTGTGACGTGTCCACGTCGCTGTTCATATCAGACATTTTATTGGCACGGCGCCAGTGGTCTTCCAGTTTGCGGTTACCCCAGTCTTTGATGAATTCATTATAACCATTTGCCCGTTGCGTTGGATTATAGAAATAAAATGAACTGCCTTGTTGCGTTTGATTTCCGGCACCGGTTTGTACTTTGTTTAACTGATTTTGTCGTTGCAGTTCCAATTGTTTTTGTTTTTCGATCTGTAGCAGCGCTTTTTGCAGGGCGGATTTACGCTGGCCCTCGCTCATATTGGCCAGGGCAATCACACTGTCTTCGTCGTGTATGATCGTGAGTTGATTAACCAGGTTAGTCAGTATGGCGGAGCGCGACTGCACGTCATCAATCTCCTCGAACGACTTTGAAATAAATTGCAGGGTACTGTCGTGATAAAATTTAGATGGTCTGTATCGCTGGTCGGAGAAGGTGAGTTCACCCATCTTCAGAAAACTGAGCCCTTTCTGATGATTATTATTTACACTGGATTGAACAGACAACTGCAGATAGTCCATAGCCTTGTCTTTATCGTTTTGCACCAGATAAACTTCAGCCATGGTATAATAGATCTGATCCAGAAATTCTTCGTACTTAGAGTCGCGAGCCATTTTTTCCAGGATAGCAAACACCTCGTTGGCCGATGTTTTTCCTTTGCCTGAAAACGAACGGGCTATGTTGATACGGGCATTAAAATCCATGCGGTAATCCGGATGGAGTGTGAGCACATCTTTGAATGCCTTGATCGACTTGTCGGAGTTACCGGTAATCTGATACAACTGCGCCAGAATATATACATACCGGCGTCGCAGTGATTTCTTTTCGGTCATGGCTATGGCATGAATAAGCGGTCGAATGGCCTCTTTGTAACGCTCCTGATCGATCATCATCTGGGCGTAGCGTGCTTCAAGCAGGGCACGATATTTAAAACTGAAGTCGTAATTCTTCTCAACCATTTTAATGATGGTTTCGGCCTCATAATATTTTTTAAGTTTGATATAGCAGGTAACGAGCCACAATACCGCTTCATCTTTTACCGGCTGATGTTTAATAAAAGACTGATTGAGCGATGGCTTGGGTTTAAGCCAAGGTAGTTTAACGCCATCGTACTCAAGTTTCTTTCCTTTTTGATTACGTTCGGTAACTACTTTTTTACTTTTGGGTGGCCGGTACGAACCCACGATGTACTGAAAGGATTGCAGGGCACTCTCATAATCTTTTTTGAGGTAATATGATTCGCCTATGAGCAAATTACAATCATCAATCCATTTACTTTTACTGTGTATTTTGTTGGCAACAGTTAATCGGGTTAGGATAGAATCAATATCCGGGATGGAGGCTCCGGTAGCGAGTTCGCTTTTATCGATAGGAAGTATTTTGGAATAATCATCCTGCAGGGTATTGTCAATACCACGCTGACCGGCGTTCATCTTATTGCTGGCATTGTAATACGCATTGTAACGATGAACCGTATTATGATAGATACGCCCGATAAAGTTATATCCGGATTGTGCCGTAGTTTGCTTTACCTCAAACAAACAAAATAGCACAAACAGGATAACGGTAAAAAAGGCTTTTGCTTGTTGAATCAAATTGTTTTAAGTTTTCTATATTACGCTCGCATTTCAAAGAGGTCTTCGAAAGAGGTAAAAATAGCTAAACCCTTTCTTAACATCTTTTTGACAGGCATTAACGACAAAGTTATTTTAAAATTTCATTTTACTAACTACAGCAATCAACACCGCATTATTGTATAATGGAAGATTCGGCAAAAGAAAAAAACAGCTGGCTAAAACGACTCACCAACAAATACCGACTGGTTATCCTGAACGATGAGTCCTTTGAGGAGATCAGTTCTTTCAGATTATCGCGGTTCAATGTATATATTTTCCTGAGTACCCTATTTATACTTTTGGTTTTTCTGATAACCTCCGCCCTCATTTTTACACCAATTAAGGAATACCTGCCCGGATATACCGGCGGGGACTACCGCGACGAGATCATCAACCTGCGTATGCGGGCCGATTCTATGGAACGGTCGTCGAAAGCAACTGAACTGTATCTGAACAATCTGCTTCAGATCGTAAATGGCAATGTGCCGGTAACAAAGGTTGATACCCCCGTGGTTGATGTTGGTTCAACTTTAACACCTTTTGATACCACCAACTTAAAATCGGTATCGGAAGAGGAACTGAACCTGAGAGGCGAAATGGAAAATGAAAGCAGTTACAGCCTGGGGTTAAATTTGTCTCTGAACAAAACGCCCGGAGAAACCAATCCAAAAAGCTATTATTTTTTTCCACCGATCAAGGGTTATATCTCGGATGAGTTCAAGCCTAAAGATGGACACTACGGCATTGATATTGTGGCCCCCGAGCACGAAGCAATCAAAGCCTGTATGGATGGTGTAGTCCTTTTTTCGTCCTGGACCAGCGAAACCGGCTTTGTCATTGCCATACAGCACCATAATAACCTAATATCTTTATACAAGCACAACGCTGTTTTACTCAAGAAAGATGGCAATTTCGTACGTGCGGGCGATGTAATTGCCATTATTGGCAATACCGGAGAGCACACCACAGGCCCACACCTGCATTTCGAAATCTGGTATAATGGTATCGCTTTAAACCCTAAAGACTACATAGTTTTTTAAATAATTAATAACTTAGCATCCAATGTTTAATAAAAAGAATGATATGCCTGAAAACAGCAACAACAACAACAAAATTGCTTCAGCAACGAATCCAATACTAAACATCATCGGTGTCGGCACGCGCCTGGAGGGCACTATATTTTGTGATGGCGATATCCGGATAGATGGCTCCGTAAAAGGAACGATCACCAGCAAAGCCAAAATAGTGGTTGGTGCCACCGGTTCCATCGAAGGTGATTTATACTGCGAAAATGCTGATGTAAGCGGTAAGATTTTTGGTTCGATAGAAGTTGGAGAATTATTGTTTATGAAATCGACCTCCTACCTGGAGGGCGATATCTCCACTACGAAATTTGTAGTAGAGGCCGGTGCGAAGTTTAATGGTAACTGCCGCATGGGCGTTAAAGAAATCAAGCCAAACGAAAAATCGAACACTTCGTCCGTTAAGCAAAAAGAAGCAGTATGAAAAACGAGTGGATGAAATACTCCTCTCTAGCTTTTCAGATTCTTGCCATAATGCTTTTCGGTATTGCCGCAGGTTATTACCTCGACAAGTATTTTAATACCACTGCGCCACTGTTTCTCCTTGGTTCGCTCATCTTGTCTGTAGTTGCTGTGCTGGTCATCATCATTAAAACGAGCGGTAAACCATAATGACTTTTTACGTCAAACTATTTTTATTAAGTATCATACTTGCCTTGCTTTGCCTGGTTGGTAAATACCTTTCCAATCCCTCGTTCATCAATTCATTTTCCTTTAGCAGTATTATATTCTTTACAATACTCACGGCGCTGATACATATGCTCGCCTCACGCAGTATAGCCGGAAATAATCACAGGCAGTTCAGCACAGCAATTATGGCCGGGCTGACCTTCAAGTTACTGGCATCAGCCTTATTCGTACTGATTTACTCCCTATTCAAGCGACCTGATACTATTCTCGTTATCATTCCTTTCTTTTTGTTCTATATCTGCTTCACCATTCTTGAAGTTGTAGAGTTCATGCGCTTGAATAAGCGGTTTCAAAAAAGTTAGTAAAACACGATGATGAGCACAGAGCCTGAATTACGCCAAATGCTCACAAAAGGCCTAAGGCCCTATGTGCCGGAACAGGTGATACCGGTATTAGTGGACTGGATGATGACATATAAAATTCATCTTACTCTTACCCCACAACGCAGTTCTAAGTTGGGTGATTATCGCCATCCGTTCGGGAATAAAGGTCACCGCATCTCGGTAAATAAAAATCTGAATCCCTATTCTTTTTTAATCACCTTCGTTCATGAGGTAGCCCATCTGAAGTGCTGGCTTCAGCAACGAAACGCCGTACCTGCACACGGCAGTGAATGGAAACAGCTCTTCGCTGATTTACTGCGCCCGTTTATTGAACAGGCCGTATTTCCAACTGATGTAAACGAGGCACTCCGCACCTATATCGTATCGCCCGGTGCATCATCTTGCTCTGATGAGCAGTTGCTTCGGGCACTGCATCGTTACGATACGGTGAAACTGCCCCGTTTGGAGGATTTGCTTGAAGAAACTCTTTTCCGCACAATCAATGGACGCCTCTTTAAAAAAGGTGCAATCATCCGTAAACGAATCCGCTGTATTGAGGTGGAAACAAGACGGGTTTTTCTATTTCATCCGCTTGCCGAAGTGGTGCCGGATGAGCATTACAGCGAGTGGTGCCGCAAGCATAAATAACGATTTCAATTTATCTAATTTTGCGGCATGACGAATAATGCTTTTATTGATGAGTTACGCTGGAGAGGCATGTTACAGGAACTGACTCCCGGTATCGAGACCCAGTTAAATAAAGAATGTACAACGGGTTATGCCGGTTTTGATCCGACATCTGACTCCCTCGGCATTGGCAATCTTGTTCCGGTGTTATTGTTGCGCCATCTGCAACGCCACAATCATAAGCCTATTGCGCTGGTAGGCGGAGCTACCGGGATGATCGGTGATCCATCAGGTAAATCTGCAGAACGCAATTTATTAACCGAGGATCAGATTCACTACAACGTGGCCTGTCAACAAAAACAACTGCAGAAATTTTTACAGTTTGGTCCGGGAAAAACCGACGCCGAGATGGTAAACAATTTCGATTGGTTTAAAGAGATGGGATTTTTACAATTCCTCCGTGATGTCGGCAAACATCTCACCATCAGCTATATGATTGCCAAGGACTCGGTGCAGAACAGAATGGATAGTGGCATCTCTTTTACCGAGTTCTCTTACCAGTTACTACAGGGTTATGACTTTTTTGTATTGCACCAGCAAAAAGGAGTGAAACTACAGCTCGGTGGCTCGGATCAGTGGGGCAATATGACCACCGGGACAGAGCTTATTCGCAGAAAATGCGGTGGTGAAGCCTTTGCCGTTACCTGTCCGCTGATCACCAAATCAGACGGCACCAAATTCGGCAAAACAGAAAGTGGTAATATTTTTCTGGACCCTAAAAAAACATCGCCGTATAAGTTCTATCAGTTCTGGCTCAACGCCTCTGATGAGGACGCCCTGCGCTATCTTAAAATATTTACATTCCTGAATCAGGGGGAGGTACAGGACATCACCGACGAACATCAAAAGGCACCGCATACGCGACTTATGCAAAAAGCTCTTGCCCGAGAAATGACTACACTGGTGCACTCAGAATCTGATTATGATTTTGCGCTAAAAGCGTCCGAAATATTATTCGGCCAAAGCACTGCTGAGGCTTTGCTCCAGTTCAGCAATCAGGAACTCGAACAGGTGTTTGAAGGCGTTCCTTCAGCA
>BJGO01000012.1 GCA_014190535.1 Bacteroidota bacterium
AGGGGTGGGATGGCACCTACAAGGGCGAGTTACAGTTTCCGGCGGTGTATGTGTATTACATCGAGGGCGTTTGTACCAACAATCAAAAAATTGTGAAGCAGGGCAATGTGTCGCTGATACGCTAAGAGCAAGTAAAACCCTATTCAGTAATATTCAAATTCCTCGAATATCGGATACGATTATTATTACATATACATTGAACCATACAAATAAATCAAATTAAATTTATTATAGTTGAGGCAACAATTTATGTAAGTAACAGAGTAACATTTTTGGCAGTAATTCAATACGTTAATATTAAAACACCTCAATGGATGGATTACATAGTTCAAAGACCTGAATCTCATTCTATACATTGTGCTAACGGAGTTCATGCGTTTGATTATTCTGATCTTCCTCTTTTTAATATCTTGCTGGCTACATTTAGAAATTTAAAAGAGTTTGCGACTGAAAAAGGTTTTTACTAGGGAGACTCCTCTTGTGTGGGTGAGCATATGTTATTCAAGGCTATTAACGATAAAGAGTTGACCTGATGCATATGTACTGATTACTCATTGCAGATGTCAATAATTAATTATTGTTAAGTTACTGTAATGAGTTGCCCCAAAAAGGAGCAATCTTTTCTTTAAACCTGATTTTAATATAGTCTTCTTTGAATAGTTAATCTGATCATAAAACAGCGTATGGTTTTGATTATCGATTGATATGAATTGATGAAAGGATTATCTTCGTAATTACATGAGTACGGCATCGCAATACAAGGATTGGACATTATTTCTGGATCGTGATGGTGTATTGAATATAAAAATTGAAGATGGATACGTTACAAAACCGGATGAATTCCGTTGGATTGAAGGCGTGCCCGAGATTATCGCATCGTTGAATAAACTATTTAAATATATCATCATCGTCACCAATCAACAGGGAGTAGGCAAAGGACTTATGACGATGAACGACCTTGATGCCATACACGACCGGCTCAGGAAAGACGTTAATCGTGTGGGCGGACAAATACATGCCATATTCAGTGCTCCTCAGCTTTCGGCCGAAAATCATCCCGATCGAAAGCCCGGCACCGGTATGCTTCTCCGCGCAAAAAAGTTATTTCCCGATATTGATTTTTCAAAATCTATGATGGTGGGCGACTCTTTATCAGATATGATTATGGCCGACCGGATTGCTATGAAGCGGATATATATCAGTTACTCAGCTGAAACAGAAATCCCTGCTGACTATACCTTTAATTCACTGGCTCACTTTTATCAATCTATACTCAGGGGTGAGGTTAATTTTTTGTAGTTCTGCTTTGGAACTTTATTGTTAACCTTGTGTTGAGAAAACTTACAAATACATATAAAATGGCAACTCAAATCACCGATTCAAATTTTAACGAATTAGTTAACAAGGAAAACACCGTAGCAATGGTGGATTTTTGGGCAGAGTGGTGCGGCCCCTGTCGTATGATTGGCCCTTCTGTGGAGGAACTCTCAAAAGAGTATGAAGGTAAAGCAGTCATTGGAAAACTTAATGTCGATGATAATCCTAACATAGCTTCTTCATTTGGTATTCGCTCCATACCGACTATATTGTTTTTTAAGAATGGTAAAGTGGTTGATAAACAGGTGGGAGTTGTTCCCAAAGCAGAACTTGAACGTAAACTCAAAGCGCATCTCTGATGCTGTTTACCTTGTAAAGGAAATCAGATACGTATTCTATCTTTTTTCCGTTAATAGGAACAGATGAATCCCCGCGATCTAGTTCAGGCTAATCAGCTTACTAATGTCAAAAACCTTGAATTGCTTGCCAAGCAGGTGGTTGAGGGCTTTATTATTGGGTTACACAAGAGTCCGTTTCACGGGTTTTCTATAGAGTTTGCCGAACACCGCCTCTACAATAGCGGCGAAAGCATTAAAAATATCGACTGGAAGGTTTTTGCTCGTAGTGAAAAACTATTCGTAAAGAAATATGAGGAAGAGACGAATCTGCGATCCGAAATCATATTGGATATTTCATCTTCGATGTATTATCCCTCCGATAAAGAATGTAAACAAAGACAGATACCTTCTAAAATTCAGTTCTCCGTTATTGCCGCGGCCGCATTAATCAACTTGCTCAAAAAGCAACGTGATGCGTTTGCAATCAGTCTTTTTGCCGACGAGCTGAAACGACATACAGAATGCCGTTCTACAACGGCCCATCAGCAGTTGCTTTATACATATCTGCACGAGGCTTTAGCTAAACCAACCATACAAAAACAAACAGCGGCTTCTGATGTATTACATCTCATAGCAGAAAAAATCCATAAGCGTTCACTGGTTATTATTTTCAGTGACATGATGGATCAGGCCATTTACAACAAGCAGTCTCCTGATCTACTGTTCGATGCTTTAAAACATCTTAAACATAACAAGCACGAAATCATACTGTTTCATATCCACGATGCAAAGTCAGAGATCGACTTTGAATTTGACAACCGTCCGCATAAGTTCATTGACCTGGAGAGTGGCACCATTGTAAAGCTCAATCCGGGGGAGGTTAAGCAGGTGTACCAACAACGAATGCAGGACTATAAAAAGCTGATCAAGGACAAATGCCATCAATACAACATCAGCGTAGTTGAAGCTGATATCAATCAGGGCTTCGATCAGATTCTATTGCCTTATTTAATCAAACGTTCTAAGTTGATCTGATGCTCAGATTTTCAGGTTGTAAAATAAATTTGGGATTATCTGTTATAGGTAAACGATCAGATGGATTTCATGACATTGAAACGGTATTTTATCCGGTTCCCTGGTATGATGTTGTTGAAATCATTCCATCAAATAAAAATGTGCTGAGGAGTTATGGTATAACGATTCCCGGCAATCCGGATGCAAATTTTTGTTTGAAAGCGTATCATCTTTTGGCAAAGGATTTTTCACTGAAACCTTTGGAGTGGACCCTGCTAAAAAATATTCCAACAGGAGCAGGATTGGGCGGAGGCTCAGCCAATGCCGCCAACGCTTTAATGCTATTAAATGAATATTTTGAATTATCGCTCAGTAATGATAAGTTGATGGACTATGCATCGCAGATAGGCAGTGATTGTGCATTTTTTATTGATAATAAACCTCAGTTCGCTGCCGGAAGAGGTAACCTATTTCAATCGACCTCACTTTCTCTGAAAGACTATCACCTTGTTATTGTATTTCCAAACATTCACGTGAACACTGCCTGGGCCTACGGCAAACTGATCGAAAAAAATCAATACAGTCGAGCGGGTGAATTGGCTCCAGTCTTGATAAAGAATGCTTCAGTATGGAAGGATGAATTGATCAATGACTTTGAATCAGTTGTCTTTCCACAATATCCGGTATTACTTTCCTTGAAGCAGCGCTTATATCAGTTCGGAGCTACCTATGCGGCTATGAGTGGTTCAGGTTCAGCAGTTTTTGGTTTATTCGGAAATCAGTTGCAGGCTAAGGAATTCATTAAACATATTGCATCAGAAAATTATAGTACTTATTGGTCAAAACTATGAGTGATTGTTCAATTAATTTGCCCCAAACCCGGCAACTCTAATCAATTTTTTTTATTAGTTTCGTCGATAATTACAATAGTTTTAACAGATAATGCTCAACTTTTAAATCAGTTGACTTAGTTTTATGAAGATGAAAAAACAGATTAAGTACACTTATATATTGATGATGCTCCTAGTGAGTTTTTCAGTGTATTCCCAGGATTTGCATTTTTCACAATACTACATGTCGCCGTTAACCTTAAATCCTGCTATGACAGGTTTGTTTAATGGCAATTATCGCTTTACCGGAAACTATCGTAATCAGTGGCAGAGTGTTTTGCCCACGGTACCGTTCAGAACCTTTGCAGGCTCTGTCGACTTATCGGCTAAATCAGGCACATACAATCGGGTAGGGGGCGGAGTGCATTTATTTTCAGACCAGGCAGGTTCATTAAATCTTGCCAGAACACAGGTGGCTGGTTCCGTTTCATACTTGTTGGCTTTGTCCAGAAACCGGGATTATTTCATAGCGGCCGGAATTCAGGCGGCCATGAATCAATCATCCTTTAATTACCTGAATATGACTACCGGTAATCAGTGGACCGGTAATGCGTTTGATGCCAATGCCTCTACAGGCGAAATATTTGATGGCAGAAGTAAATCCTTTGCATCTGCAAATCTTGGTATCATGTGGTATCATATATCTAATGTCAGAAGTTTTCAATATATAGGTGGTTCAATTCATCACATCAATAGACCTAATATTTCTCTTGTACCCAACAGTGTTGATCGACTATACACCAAATACTCAGTTCACGCAGGAGCAGGCTTTAAGGTAAAACCTCGTTTTGATCTAAATCCGTACATGCTTACATTGATTCAGGGGCCATCTTTTGAGTTAACCTCCGGTATATTAGGGAAATTCATTCTGGATGAACGTAAAAACTCAGCATTTGGTGGTACTGCATTCTACATCGGGCCATTCCTCAGAATTGTTGGTGATGATGAAACTAATCTCAGTAGCGATGCACTCATAATCTCAACAAAACTGGATATTGACTCGTTCACCTTCGGTTTAAGCTACGACATTAATGTATCCGGATTGTCGCCGGCCAGTTCCGGTCGTGGAGGTCCTGAAATTGCACTGCAATATGTTGGTGCATTCAAGAGTAAGCCCAGCAAGACATTCTGTCCTAAATTTTAATTGCACCTCTCCCTATGACTTGGTGACATGGAGAAGTAAATTCATCGATTTATAAGAATTATTTAATTAATAGTTTTTATTTTCAAAAAAACAGTTACTTTTGCGTTCCCTTTTTAGAAAGGTAGGTTAATAATTCAAAAATAACCGCTCAAAAACGTGAAAATAACTAAGAAAAGAAAAGCAGCACTGGCTAAAGTAAAGCCTGACCACGCCTATACATTAGGCGATGCGGCCGGTTTGGTAAAAGAGGTAAATCTTACCAAATTCGATGCATCCGTTGATTTACACATTCGTCTTAATATTGATCCACGCAAAGCCGATCAGGCTATCCGCGGAACAGTGGCCCTTCCTCACGGAACCGGTAAAACCAAACGAGTATTGGTACTATGCCCGCCTGAGAAAGAATCTGAAGCGCAGGGTGCCGGAGCGGATTATTTTGGTTTAGCCGAATACGTCGAAAAAATTGAAAAAGGATGGACAGATGTAGATGTAATCATTGCAACGCCGTCAGTCATGCCTAAAATTGCCAAATTGGGTAAAATCCTCGGACCACGTAACTTAATGCCTAACCCTAAATCAGGAACAGTTACTGAAAATGTGGCCGATGCGGTAAAAGAAGTTAAAGGGGGTAAAATCTCCTTCCGTGTTGATAAGCAGGGTATTATTCACTCATCAATTGGTCGCGTTTCGTTTGCTAAAGACAAACTTCATGACAACGCCCTTGAATTACTTCAAACGGTAATTAAAATGAAGCCATCCTCGGCAAAAGGGACTTACATTAAAAGCGTATACCTGGCATCAACGATGAGCCCGGGTATATTAATCGATACTAAATCATTCAGCTAATCATTTAACAGGGATTTCGAAAATGAACAAAGCAGATAAAAAAGCAGAAATAGATGCGCTGACTGAAAAGTTTGCATCAGCCAGTAACTTTTACATTACCGACCCTTCGGCACTGACTGTTGAGAATGCAAACAAACTTCGTCGTGCGTGCTTTAAGGCGGGTGTAGAAATGCGCGTTGCCAAGAATACCTTACTTCGCATTGCCTTACAGAATAATAATAAATTGACTCCTGAATTGGATGCGAGCCTTCACGGTCCTACGGCCATATTGTTTTGCGATACAGCGAATACACCGGCTAAGGTGATCAAGGAATTCAGAAAAACAAATGACAAGCCTGAGCTCAAAGCGGCTTGGATCGATGCTTCGGTATATGTTGGCGACAGTCAATTGGAGGTATTGTCATCACTGAAATCCAAGAACGAACTTATTGGAGAGATCATCGGATTGTTGCAATCTCCTGCCAAGAACGTTATCGGCGCTCTTCAGTCTGGCGGTCAGAAACTCAGCGGCATTTTAAAAACATTAGAAGACAGAAAACAATAAAAAAACAATTCTATTAAACAATAAAAATCACAAACAATGGCAGACTTAAAAGCATTTGCAGAACAACTGGTTAGCTTAACAGTTAAAGAAGTTAACGAACTGGCTAAAATACTGAAAGACGATTACGGTATTGAGCCTGCAGCTGCGGCACCTGTTATGGTAGCCGGAGGCGGTGCAGCCGGAGGCGGTGCAGCCGCTGAAGAAAAAACTTCTTTCAACGTAATTCTTAAAAGCGGTGGAGCTCAAAAACTCACTGTTGTTAAGGTTGTTAAAGAATTAACAGGTCTTGGACTAAAAGAAGCTAAGGATCTGGTAGACGGCGCTCCAAAGGCTGTTAAAGAAGGTGTTTCAAAAGACGAAGCAGAATCTTTAAAAGCTAAATTGGTAGAAGCCGGTGCTGAAGTTGAAATTCAGTAATACCAATCTTTTATCATAACTTGTAGGTGTAATGTGTTGCATTACACCTATAAATTATTTCTTTTAACTCAAGTCTATTCAAATAATGTCTGCAAACACAACCCGCTCGCAAAGAGTATCTTTCAGTAAAATAAAACATCATTTGGACTATCCCGACTTTTTGGATATCCAATTACAGTCATTTAAAGACTTCTTCCAGCTTGAAACTACGCCGGATAACAGAGATCGGGAAGGCCTCTACAGGGTTTTCATGGAAAATTTTCCTATCAACGACACCCGTAGTATTTTTACGCTGGAGTTTCTGGATTACTTTATTGACCCGCCAAGATATACCATTGAAGAGTGTATCGAACGTGGATTAACTTACAGTGTACCACTGAAAGCAAAATTACGTTTGTCTTGTAACGACGAGGAGCATATTGACTTCCAGACAATTGTGCAGGATGTGTTTCTTGGAAACATTCCCTACATGACGCCTAAAGGTACATTTGTGATCAATGGCGCTGAACGTGTGGTGGTATCTCAGTTGCATCGATCCCCGGGTGTCTTCTTTGGCCAAAGCCTGCATCCCAATGGTACAAAAATATACTCTGCCAGAGTGATTCCATTTAAAGGAGCCTGGATGGAGTTTGCTACCGACATTAATAACGTGATGTACGCATACATAGATCGTAAGAAAAAGTTTCCGGTTACCAGCTTACTGCGTGCCATTGGTTATGATACAGATAAAGACATTCTTAAGTTGTTTGATTTGGCAGATGAAATTTCTGCTAAACGCGAGAACCTTAAAAAATGTATTGGACGTAAACTTGCCGCCCGCGTTCTGCGCAGCTGGATGGAAGACTTCGTAGATGAAGATACCGGAGAAGTTGTAACGATTGAACGTAATGAAGTTATCCTCGAACGTGATACTATCCTCGACGAGAAAAATATCGAGCAGATTCTCGAGACAAGTGTTAAAACCATTATTCTGCAGAAAGATGAAACTGATGCAGATTATTCAATAATATATAATACCCTTCAGAAAGATACATCGAACTCAGAGCTCGAAGCGGTACACTTTATTTATCGCGCACTTCGTGGCTCTGAAGCACCGGACGACGAAACAGCTCGCGGAATTATTGATAAATTATTCTTCTCCGATAAGCGTTATGACTTGGGAGAAGTTGGCCGATACAAAATCAATCAAAAATTAGGTACCAAGACGGAGTTAAATGTTAAAATTCTTACTAAAGAAGACATCGTACTCATTGTTAAGTATCTGGTTATGCTTGTTAATGGCAAAGCCGAGATCGATGATATTGACCATTTAAGTAATCGTCGTGTACGTACGGTTGGTGAACAGTTGTATGCGCAGTTCGGTGTTGGTTTGGCTCGTATGGCCCGTACCATCCGTGAGCGTATGAATGTGCGCGACAACGAGGTGTTTACGCCTATTGATTTGATTAATGCCCGTACACTATCATCCGTGATTAACTCATTTTTCGGGACTTCACAGCTTTCTCAGTTCATTGATCAAACAAATCCTTTGTCTGAGATTACAAACAAAAGGAGAATATCCGCGCTAGGCCCGGGTGGTTTATCCAGAGAGCGCGCCGGATTCGAGGTTCGTGACGTACATTATTCCCACTATGGTCGTTTATGTACTATCGAAACACCGGAAGGACCAAACATTGGTTTGATTTCAACGCTTTGCGTATACGCTAAGATTAATTCTATGGGTTTCATCGAAACTCCATATATGCGTGTTGTCGATGGTATTGTACACAAGAAAAAAGTTGAATACCTGTCAGCTGAAGCTGAAGATGATAAAACTATTGCTCAGGCAAATGCCGCGATTGATGACAAGGGGTCTTTTGAGAATGATCGGGTTAAATGCCGTCATCAGGGCGATTTCCCAATCCTTGAACCCGGAGAAATCCAATATATGGACGTTGCGCCCAATCAAATTGTTGGTGTGTCGGCTTCACTTATTCCGTTCCTTGAACACGATGACGCCAACCGTGCCCTGATGGGATCAAATATGCAACGGCAGGCTGTTCCATTATTGAAACCAAATTCGCCTATCGTTGGTACCGGACTTGAGGCTAAATCAGCTCAGGATTCCAAGTTACTTATCAATGCTGAAGGTAATGGCATAGTTGAATATGTTGATGCCAATCAGATTCACGTTCGTTACGACAGAAGCGAATTGGATGAAATTATCAGTTTTGAAAGTGCGGTTAAGGTTTATGATTTGCTTAAGTTTAAGAAAACGAATCAAAGCACGTGTATCAACATCAAACCAATTGTAAAAAAAGGTGACAAAGTAAAAGTTGGTCAGGTGCTGTGTGAAGGTTACGGTACACAAAATGGCGAATTGGCTCTCGGCCAAAATCTTAAAGTAGCCTTTATGCCTTGGAAGGGTTACAACTTCGAGGATGCTATCGTGATTTCTGAGCGTATTGTTCGCGAAGATATTTTCACCTCATTACATATTGAAGAATTTGAACTTGAAGTTCGCGATACTAAACTTGGCGAGGAGGAACTTACTCCGGATATTCCAAATGTAAGTGAAGAAGCTACTAGGAACCTGGATGAAAATGGTATCATCCGAGTTGGTGCACACATTAAAGAGGGTGATATTCTTATCGGTAAAATCACACCGAAAGGAGAGTCTGATCCTACTCCGGAAGAAAAATTACTACGCGCCATATTTGGTGATAAGGCAGGTGATGTGAAGGATGCTTCATTAAAAGCACCACCAAGTACGACCGGTGTTGTAATTGACAAGAAGTTATTCTCACGTGCCAAAAAAGATAAAAATGCCAAGGTGAGAGAGAAAGCGGCATTGGAAAAACTTGAAACTGAATTTGCTGCACAACTCTCCGATTTACAGAAACAACTCGTTGAGAAACTTCTTAAACTGCTTAAGGATAAAACATCCAAAGGCGTTCAGAATTACTACAAGGCAACTGTAATCGCTAAAGGCGTTAAGTTCACACAAAAAGTGCTAGATGGAATTGATTATCAGTTAATCGATCCTAAGGATTGGACTAACGATGATGATACAAACGTAATTATTAAGCAACTACTTCACAATTACAATATTAAATTCAATGAGCTGAATGGTCGTAATAAACGCGAGAAATTCAACATCAGTATTGGTGATGAGTTGCCTACCGGCGTATTGAAACTGGCTAAGGTTTATCTTGCTCAGAAACGTAAGTTAAAGGTGGGTGATAAAATGGCAGGTCGTCACGGAAACAAAGGCATCGTTGCACGAATCGTACGTGTGGAAGATATGCCTTTCCTTGAGGATGGAACCCCTGTTGATATTGTACTAAATCCTCTCGGTGTACCATCACGTATGAACCTTGGTCAGATCTATGAAACTGTTCTTGGCTGGGCCGGATTGAAACTTGGTGTTAAATACGCCACCCCAATTTTTGACGGAGCAACACTGGAAGAAATTGATGAACAAATCAACAAAGCCGGGTTGCCTGCGTATGGTCAGACATACCTCTATGATGGTGAGACCGGAGAACGCTTTCATCAAAAAGCCACCGTTGGTGTCATTTACATGATGAAACTTAGCCATATGGTGGATGATAAAATGCACGCTCGTTCAATTGGACCATACTCTCTGATTACCCAACAACCACTTGGTGGTAAGGCACAGTTTGGTGGTCAGCGTTTTGGTGAGATGGAAGTGTGGGCATTGGAAGCTTATGGTGCATCACATATCCTTCAGGAATTGCTTACAATCAAATCGGATGATATTGTAGGGCGCGCCAAAGCATATGAAGCCATTGTTAAAGGAGACAACCTGCCTCGACCAAACATACCAGAGTCATTCAATGTATTGATTCACGAGTTGCGTGGTCTCACATTAGATCTGAAGTTTGAAGAATAATAATCCTAAAACCCTAATTACAAAGCCGCATTAATATGCGGCTTTTTTATTTTTCACCATCAGCTCATTGTAGGCGCCATCCCATAGTAAAATTCTGCGTTCCAGGGAAGTTTTAACGGCTTCCAATGCTTGTTCCCATTTGAACGGATCAGTGCCGCATAAATTATTTGTCATCTGTAATGCAAGATGACTATGATGACCTCCATCCACCTCAATATGCCGTTCGATGTAATATTTGTAAATAGATACATTATCGGGGAAATCATTATTTATCTCCTGTATAATTGACATAAACATACCGGGGATGAGATCCTCACGACCAAAGGTAAATACAGCGGCCTGAAGGTAATCACAATTGCTGTTTACAATCTCAAAAGTATAATTAACGAATTGTTGAGCGGCTGAAGGGGTTTGAGCTGATGTATAGGCTTCTTGCAGATTGCCCGTAACTTTAAGTGTTTGAATAAACTGATGTATTTCTTTTGTGTCGGCTCCCGACTGATGCATAGCATCTAGATATAATTCAAAGTGGCTTTTTCTTTTACCCTCCAGATCAATATCCGACTCCTCACCGACAACGATTTCATTGATTAAGTATCGGGTGTCGGCATTTCCCACCGGAAACCAGGGCGTGGTGGTGCAGGTTAAGTTATTTTGTAATGATTTAAGAAGTGACATAAAATCCCAAACGGCATAAACGTGATATTTCATGAATATGCGCAAATCATTGATGTCATTTATTTCATGATATAGTTTATGATTTAGAATGCGGTCTCTTAAGGGGGCAATTGCTGATTTTATTTGTTCGATTGGGCTGATCATGATGGTTTTATTTATGGTTATTCCTTAACAATATAATTTAACTGATGTTTATGTAAAGTAATTGTTTGTTAAGGATTCATTTCCTTTTTTATCGGCAACATGATTTGCAGTTCGCTTAGTCATTATATTTGATGAATGAAAATTTTATGGAGACTCAGGATTTACGGTAAACCCTGGTCACATTTTTTTCCGGAGTATATCATTTATTCCTTACTGGGTATTGTCTTCGGTCTACTCAATTTCACACTACTTATACCTATACTTCAATTATTATTTGACCAGAACACAAATCCGGTTACTCAAAAGCCATCGGGACTTTCAGGTTTGGCATATATACAGTCGTACTTCAATTATTGTCTCTGGCAAATCATTGGTACATACGGACGATTTACTGCACTGCTAACGGTTTGTGGTATTGTTGGTCTAAGTATTCTTATAGGCAATACTGCTCGTTATCTTGCCATAAGAACATTACTGAGGCTTAAATTGAAGGTGATGCAGGGTATTCGTAATGACATCTATGGATCATTACTTCAGCAATCGTTAAGTTACCATAATAACCAACGTCGTGGGGATTTGTTGTCTGTTATCGGTGGTGAAGTTCAGGAAGTCGAAGTTTCTGCCTTAAATGCGGTGCAGGTTTTGTTGAGAGATCCCATCGTAGTTATTGCCTACCTGTTCGTTCTCTTTTATATCTCTCCGGTTCTAACGTTATTTACTTTGATATTTCTGCCGGTTACCGGAATATTCATCTCAATGATTACCAGAAAACTCAAAAAGCTGAGTTTCTTCAGTCAACAGGATTTGAGTCAAATGATTATTCACACCGACGAAACCATAAGTGGTATGCGTCAGATACATAGCTATACAGCTGAAGCCTATATGCTCAGTCGATTTAAAGCATTCAATTCCCGTTTTTCCGGGGTAAGTAAAAAATTATTTTCACGAAAAGAAATGGCAACACCCATAGGTGAAATATCCGGAGTATTTGCCGCATTGGTCTTGATTGCCATTGGAGGTTATCTGATCCTTAATGGTAAAAGTGCATTAACGGGGCCGTCATTTATAGCTTATCTCGCTATGTACACTCAGATTATCCAGCCACTAAAAAATATATCACAAATGTCATCAAATGTTCAGCGTGGTATTGTGGCTTGTGAAAAAATATTTCGTGTAATTGATGCTGAGCGTATGATCACGAATTCCAAAGAAGCAAAAGGGAAAGCGTCATTTCAACACGATATTACATTCGCCGATGTAAGTTTTAGCTATAGTGAACGTAATGTATTAAACAAGATTTCATTCAGGTTGCAACGAGGACAAACCATAGCCTTAGTTGGCCCAAGCGGAAGTGGTAAAAGCACACTCGCCGATTTAATGATGCGCTTTTATGATGTAAGCAATGGTTCAATCTTGATTGACGGCGTTGATATTCGTGATATACGTATAGAGGATATTCGCCATATGACCGCTATGGTATCACAGGACACTTTTTTATTTAATGACACGGTTTATAATAACATTGCCCTCGGTAATTTGCAGGCAAGTAGGGCGCAAGTAGTTGAGGCCGCTAAAGCCGCTAATGCTCACGAATTTATACGTCGACTTGATAACGGATACGAAACAACTACCGGAGATCGGGGTGTTAAACTGAGTGGCGGTCAGAGACAGCGAATTGCCATAGCGAGAGCTATTCTAAAAAATGCACCGATATTAATATTGGATGAAGCAACCTCAGCCCTGGATAATGAGAGTGAACTGCTTGTTCAGGAAGCATTAAATAAACTGATGAAAGATCGGACCACCATAATCATCGCTCATCGCTTATCTACTGTAAGGCAAGCAGACAGTATTCTGGTTCTTGACCACGGTAAATTGATTGAACAAGGCAATCATCTTGAACTGATAAATCAAAAAGGACAATATTGGAAAATGATCCATGCTCATTCATCCGATACCTTATCTGATTTATAATTTTAAGAAGATGTTCAGCATCTTGAGCTTATTATTTCTGACTGTATTTTTTAGTGAATCCGGCTTTACTGCATTTGCTCTGATACATGCTCATACCATCCTTCTGGTTTAGCTCTGCCGCTTTCTTCCAACACGTGCAAGCGTCATCTTTTTCACCCATATTGTTATAGGCTACACCAATGTTATAATAGGCTTCGCCGTCATTTTTATCTAACTCAATTGCCTTATTAAAAAAAATTATCGATTCTTCATAACGCCCCATATCAGCCAGCGTGGACCCTGTATTAATATATGCCTGTTGAAATTTAGGATTCAATTCAATCACATGGTTAAAATCACCCATAGCCAATTCAAATTGTTTTAATCGTTTGTAGCTATTTCCTCTGTTATAGTACCCTTTTTCGCTATCCGGTTTTAGCAAGATATACTGCGTATAATCCTGAACAGCTGAATCATATTTTGTTGCTTCAAAATACAGATTGCCTCGTTTCATCAAGGCTTGTGTGAATTCCTTGTCGAAATAGATGCATAAACTTAGATCGTGAATAGCTTTAGGAGCATTATTGAGCTGTTTATATACCATTGCACGGTTATAGTAAGCATTGGCATCCTCAGGTTTTAGCTGAATATATGATGTGTAGTCATTCAAGGCTTTATGGTAATCATTTTTAAGGTAGTAGGCTGAAGCCCTTCTGAAATAAGCTATAGCATAATCACTTTTTAGAGCAATCGCACTGGAGAAGTCTTCAATAGCTCCACTGTAATCTTTAGCTTCCAGCTTGATTCGGCCAAGTTTAACATATTCCTCAGCGGTGGGCGTAGGGTCGCTTGAAATTCCTGTGAAAGTCAAAAAATATAAAAGAAGTATGTTTAGAAGTTGTATACTCATACTCGGCTCAAACGAGCTTAAAATTAAATAGTTACCTGCCCAAACATCTAACTTTATTCAATAAATAAAGGAAATATTGTTCAAGAGTGAAATATTTATACCTTTGCACACTTTGCAGATAAAATAAACAGACTTCTGAATACATAATGAAACGTTTTCTTCAAACAATAAGAAATATTTGGCAAATAGAGGACCTGCGTATCCGAATCATAAACACCATAGGTTTTATTTTGATTTATCGTGTTGGTTCATATATAGCCTTACCCGGCCTGGATGCCAGTCAATTAGCGACATTGAATGATCAGGGCAACTCGGGTGTGTTTGGTCTCATCAATATATTTGCGGGTGGTGCTTTCTCCCGTGCCTCTATTTTTGCTTTGGGTATCATGCCGTACATCTCGGCCAGCATCGTTGTGCAGCTATTGGGTATGGCGGTTCCTTATTTCCAGAAATTGCAGAAAGAAGGTGAAAGCGGTCGCAGAAAAATTAATCAGATTACCCGTTTGCTCACAGTTGGCGTTACGTTTTTCCAGGCAACCGGATATATTGTTTATTTAAAAAGTTTAGGGGCTCAAACCCTTGTAAGTCCAACGCTGTTTTGGCTTTCAACAACAGTTATTCTTACAGCAGGCACCATTTTCGTAATGTGGCTTGGTGAGAAGATAACAGACAAGGGTATTGGAAATGGTATATCACTTTTAATTATGGTGGGTATTATGGCCAATCTTCCTTTTGCACTGATTTCTGAGTTTCAGTCTCGAATGGGCGATGGTGGTAGTGGTGGATTGGTAGCATTCATATTTGAATTAGCCGCTTTAATTGCCGTTATCCTTGTCGTGATTCTTCTTGTTCAAGGTACCAGAAAAATACCTGTACAGTATGCTAAGCGCATCGTTGGAAACAAGCAATATGGAGGTGTTCGTCAGTACATTCCTCTTAAAGTAAATGCTGCCGGTGTGATGCCGATCATTTTCGCTCAGGCTTTAATGTTTATTCCTGCAACAATTGCTTCGTTTTTCCCCGATTCAGCCGCCGCTCAGGGGGCAACGGCCATTACAAACCCAATGAGTTTCTGGTATAATTTCATTTTCGCTTTGTTAATACTTGTATTTACATACTTCTACACTGCATTAATTGTAAATCCAATACAGATGGCAGATGAAATGAAGCGAAATGGAGGGTTTATACCAGGTGTTAAGCCCGGTCGTAAAACCGCAGAATTCATTGATGCAGTTATGTCTCGCATCACCCTGCCCGGAGCCATATTTCTTGCATTTGTGGCTATTATGCCAACATTTGCATCGCTATTCGGAGTAAACAGTCAATTTGCCAATTTCTATGGCGGCACCTCATTGTTGATTATGGTGGGTGTTATTCTTGATACGCTTCAACAAATCGAAAGTCATCTGTTGATGCGTCACTATGACGGTTTAATGAAGTCCGGTCGCATTAAAGGACGTACTCAGGTTGGTGCGTCGATGTAGTTCGCTTCCTGCCAATGATTCATTATAAATCGAACGAGGAAATTGAGTTAATGAAGCTCAGTGGTGATCTCGTTTCAAAGACCATAGCAGAGGTAGCCGCACATATCAAGCCAGGCGTTTCTTTATTGCATTTAGACCAGATTGCCGAAACATTTATTTTAGATCATAAGGGCACACCTGCTTTTAAAGGGTATCGTGGCTTTACCGGCACCTTGTGCACTTCCTTGAATGAAGTTGTCGTTCACGGTATTCCTGATCATACCATATTAAAAGAAGGTGATATTATCTCTGTTGATTGTGGTGTGGTGCTTAATCAATACTACGGTGATAGCGCATTTACATTTCCGGTTGGATCTATACCTGAATCGGCCCAGCAATTACTACAGGTAACCAGAAAGTCACTGGTTAAGGCTATAGCCGCGGCTAAATCAGGAAACAGGATGGGCGATATCGGCTTTGCCGTGCAGGATTATTGTGAAGGTAAATATGGTTATGGCGTGGTGCGGGAGATGGTTGGTCATGGAATTGGTAAAAAACTTCACGAATCACCTGAAGTTCCAAATTATGGGAAGCGGGGTAGCGGTCCGAAGTTGTTACCCGGCCTGGTCATAGCTATTGAGCCAATGATTAATCTGGGAAAAAGAAGCATAGCTCAGGCGGATGATGGCTGGACCATTTATGCAACTGACCGAAAGCCTTCTGCTCATTTTGAACATACCGTGGCCATAAGAGCCGATAAAACTGAAGTTTTGACCACATTTAAGTATATCGATTCTGTGATTAAACTGGATTGGCTTACCGATTAATTATACTTTAAAAAAATATTTCCTTTTCCGCCTCATTTTTATACTTTTGTGCTCCTTTTTAAAGTTGATGCCATGAATGCTCGGAGTGAATACGATATTGCTTTTGTTGGTTTAAAAGAAGGCATTCACGAATTCAACTATAAAATAGATCGTTCTTTCTTTGAAAATTTCGAATCATCACCGATTCTGGATTGTGATATTTCGGTTTTATTGAAATTCGACAAAAAAAATGCCTTTTTTCTGCTCGACTTTCAAATTAGCGGTACGGTTAAATTGAACTGTAACCGATGCAACAGCGAACTGAATTATCCTATCGATGGTGATTTTCCGGTAGTCGTAAAAATGGATGGCGAACTTCCAGCCGACGCTTTGGCTGATGAGGACGTCATTTATATCAGTCGGTCTGAAACACACCTTAACGTTGAACAACTGCTCTACGAGTTTATCAACCTCACGGTGCCTGCTTACATTGTTGATTGCAGCAACATACCCGGAAAATCTTGTAATCAGGAGGTTTTGAACATTCTAAATCAATTGAACCAAAACAATAACAACGAAAAAGATCCCAGATGGGACTCTTTAAAAAACATAAAATTTAAATAACATGCCAAATCCCAAACGCCGACATTCCAAAACACGTCGCGACAAAAGAAGAACCCACGATAAAGCCTCTACACCAACCTTATCTGTTGACGCTACAACCGGTATGACACACCTTCGTCACCGCGCACACTGGAGCGAGGGTAAATTATATTACAGAGGTAAAGTAGTATTAGAAAAAGCTGTTGATTAATCATCAGTTGCGAGTTTGATTTTTTTTATTAGTTTGCATTCATAATCTGTTATTATGATTCGGTTAGGTATTGATGCTATGGGAGGTGACTTTGCGCCTATCGAATGCGTTAAAGGCATTCGCCAGTACGCAGAAAATTCTTCAGGCAAACAGCATTTTGTTTTGTTTGGCGATAAAGAAGAAATTACGAAAGCGATTGATGATGCAGGAACCTTATCTGTTTCATACGAAATCGTACATTGTACAAACAATATCGAAATGAGCGAATCGCCTACACGCGCTATAGCTCAAAAGCCGGAATCAAGTATTGTTCAGGGGTTCAAATACCTTTGCGAAAATAAGATCGATGGTTTTGCCAGTGCAGGAAACACCGGTGCTGTTTTAGTTGGGGCAATCTATACGGTTAAGAATATTCCCGGAGTCATTCGTCCGGCTTTGGTTTCACTGATACCCCGAAGCCAAAATAAACTCGGACTGCTGGTTGATGTGGGAGCCAATGCCGATTGCAAGCCAGAGTTGCTATTACAATTTGGTATTTTAGGTTCAATTTATCTTGAAAACATATTCAATGTTCCAAATCCCAAGGTGGCTCTGATAAATATAGGCGAAGAGGAGGGTAAAGGTAATATGCTCGCACAAGCCGCATATCCTCTACTTAAAGAAAGCACACAAATCAATTTCATTGGCAATATAGAAGGTCGCGATGTATTCAAAGATCACGCTGATGTGATGGTTTGTGACGGATTTACCGGAAATATCATACTTAAGATGGGTGAGTCGTTTTATGATGTAGTTAAATCAAGGAATATCAGCGACCCGTTCTTTGAACTATTCAATTACGAAAATTTTGGCGGCACAGCAATCCTTGGAGTCAATGCTCCGGTGTTCATCGGTCACGGTATTTCCAATGCTAATGCTTTTTCCAATATGTTTAAGCTCATGAATACGTTTATAGAACGTGAAATCATTGAAAAATTCCGACACCATTTCATCCAATCAACCACATCTATAGAAAGCTAACCCGATGCGTAATTCCATTCGTGCAGCAATAACCGGTGTGGCTGCCTATGTCCCCGAATATATCTTAAGCAATGCCGAATTAGAGAAGATGGTCGATACAACGGACGAATGGATTGTTTCGCGCACCGGCATAAAAGAAAGACACATACTAAAAGGAGAAGGAAAAGGTACATCGGTGATGGCAACCAAAGCGGTTGAGGAACTGCTCGCAAAAACACATACCAATCCACTGGATATTGATTTAATTATATGCGCCACCACTACGCCCGATATGCAATTTCCGGCAACGGCTAATATCGTGGCCGATAAAGTCGGAGCAAAAAATGCCTGGGGATATGATTTAAATGCCGCCTGCTCCGGATTTCTATATGCATTGACTACGGCTTCTAAAATTATTGAGTCAGGCTCAGCAAACAAGGTTGTTGTTATTGGTGGTGATAAAATGTCGTCCATCATTGATTATTCCGATCGGTCTACTTGTGTAATCTTTGGTGATGGGGCAGGTGCAGTGCTACTTGAACCTACGCAGGAAGATATCGGCATCATAGATACTATTATGCGTTCCGATGGCTCAGGTCGCATTCATTTACATCAAAAAGCCGGTGGGTCGGCAATGCCTGCCACACACGATACGGTAACTCATAAACTGCATTATGTTTATCAGGAGGGACAAGCTGTATTCAAATTTGCTGTTACGAATATGGCAGATGTGGCAGAACAGATTGTAACCCGTAATCAATTAACACCTGAAACGATTGCCTGGCTGGTACCACATCAGGCCAACAAACGGATCATAGACGCAACAGCAAGACGCATCGGTATAGATGACTCTAAAGTAATGATTAACATTGAGCGTTACGGTAATACCACCAATGGCACTATTCCCATTTGTTTATGGGAATGGGAGAAAAAACTTCATAAAGGAGATAATATTATTCTTGCAGCCTTTGGCGGAGGATTTACCTGGGGAGCTGTTTATCTCAAATGGGCGTACAATTCTTAACTCAACAACAATTATGGCATACACAACAAACGAAATTAAAAAAGGACTTACCATTGATTATAACAACGACTTATATACCGTTGTGGATTTTCAGCACGTTAAGCCCGGTAAAGGCGGCGCATTTGTTCGAACAAAACTCAAAAGTGCAACTACCGGAAAAACAATTGATGTTACATTCAACTCCGGTGCTACGATTAACCCTGTGCGCATCGAACGCAGGAAATGTCAGTTTCTGTATAAGGATGATAGTGGATATAACTTCATGGATCAGACAACGTTCGATCAGATTGCTATCGAAGAAGATTTAGTTGATGGTGCTGAGTTTTTAAAGGAAGGCCAGGAAGTTGAAATTGCTTTTCACGCAGAAACTGAGAAGCCGCTTAGCGTTGATTTACCTCCATTTGTAATACTTGAAATTACATACAGCGAGCCAGGTGTAAAAGGTGATACGGCCAACAATCCTATGAAAGCCGCTACTCTTGAGACCGGCGCTATCGTACAGGTTCCGTTGTTTGTTGACTCCGGTATCAGAATTAAAGTGGATACCCGTACCAAAACATACGTTGAACGAGTTAAGGATTAAATATCCTGCTGTAAAAAATAAATTATATTGCACACCGCTTAATTAAAACAACTATGGAATTCAAAGAAATCCAGGAACTCATCCGAATGGTCAGCAAATCAAATTTGGCTGAAATAAGAATAGAAAAGGATAGTTTTAAGATAACCATTCGCACCCGAGACTACTACACCACATCGGCGCGAGCTACTGAAGCCGCACCTGTAACATATGCCATACCACCCATACAAGCACCTGTTACCGCACCAGTTCAAACGGCTACATCGGCTCCCGTATCGGGATCGGAGGCGCCGAAAGAAAAGTCAAACTCCGGAAATGAAAATAGTGTTTCATTCAAATCGCCAATGGTTGGTACGTTCTATCGTGCCGCAGGGCCGGATAAGGAACCATTTGTTAAGGTAGGCGACATTGTTAAACCCGGTACGGTATTGTGTGTGGTTGAAGCAATGAAGCTTTTTAATGAGATTGAGAGTGACATCAGTGGTAAAATTGTTAAAATAATGGTGGATAATGCCAAGCCGGTGGAATATGATCAGCCTTTATTCATTATTGAACCTATGTAATCGGGCACAGAGAAATGTTTAAGAAAATTCTCATTGCCAATAGAGGAGAAATTGCACTCCGCATCATACGTACTTGCCGCGAGATGGGTATTAAAACGGTTGCAGTTTATTCTACAGCCGACCGGGATAGTCTTCATGTAAAATTTGCCGATGAGGCAGTATGCATAGGGCCTCCGGCCAGTTCAGAATCATATCTGAATATGGCTAAAATCATGTCGGCTTGCGAAATAACCAATGCCAATGCCATACATCCGGGCTATGGTTTCCTTGCTGAAAATGAAAAGTTTGCCGAGATATGCCGCGAGTACGGAATCAAATTTATTGGTCCTACGCCGCAGCAGATTTCGATGATGGGAGATAAGATTACTGCAAAGGATACTATGCGCAAAGCAGGTGTACCCTGCATTCCCGGCAGCGATGGACTTTTAGAAGATATGAATGAAGCCAAGCGATTGGCTATTGAGATAGGCTACCCTGTAATATTGAAAGCAACTGCCGGTGGTGGTGGCAAGGGTATGCGTGTGGTTTGGGAAGAAAAAGAACTGGAGAAAGCATTTAACACCGCACGTACCGAGGCAGGTGCCGCATTTGGTAATGACGGTGTGTATATGGAAAAGTTTATCGAAGAACCCCGTCATATCGAAATTCAGGTTGCCGGAGATCAGTATGGCAAAGCATGTCATTTGAGTGAACGCGATTGTTCCATACAACGCCGCCATCAGAAGTTGACAGAAGAATCTCCTTCGCCGTTTATGACTCCCGAACTGCGCGAGCGTATGGGTGAAGCGGCCATCAAAGCTTGCAATGCCATCAATTACGAAGGTGTGGGAACAGTAGAGTTTCTGGTTGATAAATACCGGAATTTCTATTTTATGGAAATGAATACACGTATTCAGGTAGAACACTGTGTTACCGAAGAGGTGATCAACTACGATTTAATAAAAGAACAAATTAAGATTGCTGCAGGAGATGCCATTAGCGGAAAGAATTATTACCCTGCTATGCACGCCATCGAGTGCCGCATCAATGCCGAAGATCCATACAACGACTTCAGACCAAGTCCGGGTAAGATCACTACCTTGCACACACCCGGCGGGCATGGCGTACGAATAGACTCTCATATTTATGATGGTTATGTGATACCGCCATACTATGATTCTATGATTGCCAAAATTATTTGTGTAGCACAAACACGCATTGAGGCCATAGAAACAATGGAGCGTGCATTAAGCGAATATGTAATCGAAGGCATCAAAACGACGATACCCTTCCATCGTGCGTTGATGAAAGATAAAAACTTTAGAGAAGGAAATTTCAATACCGGTTTTCTGAACAACTTTAAGTTTTAGGAAAACCAATCGGGGTGTAGCGCAGTTGGCTAGCGTACCAGCATGGGGTGCTGGTGGTCGTGGGTTCGAGTCCCGCCACCCCGACATAAAAAATGAAGAGTCAATAATTTTTATTAACTACTTAAATCTAAAAGGCAGCGTGTAGCTGCCTTTTTTTATTATGCTTTTAAATTGAAAACTTCTTAAAAGTTAAACTCTATGCCTTGTGCCAGAGGTAAACTCTTGCCATAGTTGATGGTGTTGGTTTGGCGACGCATATATAACTTCCATGAGTCGCTGCCGCTTTCACGTCCGCCACCTGTTTCTTTTTCGCCGCCAAATGCTCCGCCTATTTCTGCACCACTGGTACCTATATTCACATTGGCAATGCCGCAATCGCTACCTGCCGCCGACAAGAATTGTTCTGCTTCCTGCACATTGTCAGTAAAGATGCTGCTCGATAAACCTTGCGGCACATCGTTTTGCAAGGCTATAGCTTCGTCGATAGTTTTGTATTTCATCAGATATACTATGGGAGCGAATGTTTCTTCGCATACCATTCGCACATTACCTTTCACTTCTACTATGGCCGGTCTTACATAGCAACCGCTTTCATAGCCTTTGCCTTTTAATACTTCGCCGCCGTAAACTAACTTGCCTCCATCTTTTTTTACTTCCTGCAGTGCATTGGAGAACATACGCACGGCATCTTTATCAATCAGCGGGCCTACGTGATTGGCGCTATCTAAGGGGTTGCCAATGCGCAGTTGTTCAAATGCCTTAACCAATTTTGTTTTGAAGGCGTTGTAGATTTTTTCGTGAAGTATTAGTCTGCGGGTAGTGGTGCATCGCTGTCCGGCAGTACCTACAGCGCCAAACACTACGGCGCGAATGGCTAAATCGAGATTGGCTTTATCGGAAATGATGATGGCATTGTTGCCGCCTAATTCCAGGATGGTGCGGCCAAATCGGGAGCCGACAATGGATGCGGCGTGTCTGCCTACACGGGTCGATCCGGTTATGCTGAGCAGAGGTAAACGATGATCATTTAACATCACATCACCTACTTCTTTACTGGATCCGGCTATTAAACAACAAACACCTTCATCTATACCATTTGCTTTTAATACTCTTGCAATAATATTATGAGTAGCCACAGCGCATAGCATGACTTTACTGGAAGGTTTCCAAACTACAGTATCTCCGCAGGCCAACGCAATCATGGCATTCCAACTCCAAACGGCTACAGGAAAATTAAACGCACTCACCACACCAACCACTCCCAGAGGATGCCATTGCTCGTACATACGGTGGCTGGGTCTTTCGCTATGCATGGTTAATCCATATAACTGTCGGCTAAGTCCAACAGCAAAATCGCAGATGTCGATCATCTCCTGTACTTCTCCCAAACCTTCCTGCAAGCTTTTACCCATTTCGTAGCTCACTAATTTGCCAAGCGGCTCTTTATATTTTCTAAGTTCATCACCCATTTGACGAACCAACTCTCCACGTTTGGGAGCAGGCACTAATCTCCAATGCTTGAAAGCCTCTGCACTTAGCGCCATTACCTTGTCGTAGTCGGCACGAGAAGCGGTTTTTACACTACCAATCTTGTTGCCATCTACCGGTGAATACGAATCAATTACACTACCACTTGTTTTTATCCACTTTGTGCCGGTGCAAGCTCCATAGTTCAGATTATTAAGTCCAAGCTGTTTTAGAAAAGATGTGTTGTTATTTTTTTTTGCCATTTGGATGGATTTGTTGATAACAAAAGTATGATGAAAGCAACATACATTAGGCTATCAGGTAAATAAAAAAAACCTCTGTCGGTTGACAGAGGTTTTTTACCTTGTTTTTGTTGAAAATTCTTTTAAGCGGTTACAGGTGTAACGCTGATGTAGTTTTTATTGTTGCGACGACGACGGAAACTAACCACACCTTCGGTTACTGCGAAGATAGTATGGTCTTTACCCATCATAACACCCTCACCGGGATAGAACTTAGTGCCTCGCTGACGAACAATAATATTGCCCGGTGCAGCTGCCTGACCACCATATATTTTTACACCTAATCGTTGGGCTGCTGAGTCGCGGCCGTTTCTTGAACTTCCTTCACCTTTTTTATGTGCCATTGTTGTTTATTATTTAACGTTATCAATTACTATTTTGGTTAAAGACTGACGGTGTCCGTTTTTTACGCGGTAGCCTTTACGGCGTTTCTTTTTGAATACAATTACCTTGTCATCTTTTACGTGTTCCAATATGGTAGCAGATACTTTTCCGTTGACATAGGGAGCCCCAACTTCAACACTGCCATTATTTTCGCTTAAAAGTATGTTGCTGAATTCAACTTTGTCACCACTATTACCTTCGAGACGGTGAACCAGAATTTCCTGCCCTTTAGACACTTTGAATTGTTGTCCTGCTATTTCTACGATTGAATACATAAAGAATTATGTTTAATTTTTGGGAACGCAAAAGTAGCATAACAATCTATATTTACCAATAATGCATTAGAAAAAAATAGTCAGGCTCAAAAAAACAACATTTTATGGTTGCTAAAGCAAACATTGTAAAAATTGGTAGGATATTTGGCAACTCATCAGAAAAATTTAAATAATGAAAAAAATAATTGCATTTGTAATTCTGTCGGTTGCGATAACGGCGTCAGTTTCTGCTCAGGAAGTCATTAAAGGATTAAAAAATCAGGTTTTTTTACTTAAAGGAAGTCGCGCGTTACCAATGATTAAATTTAAAGAGGGTATAAGTGTGTTGCTTGAAAACAAAGAAGACGGTATGAACTTTACCGTAATAAAAAACGGAAAGCAATACCCGCTGATTGATCCAGTGGCATCTGCAACCTACGGTCAGGTAGCTGAAACTGATGTGGATTCTGACGGAAGCACCGATATTATAGCGGCTTATCGCACTGCGCCCAACCAATTCATCCTGTATATCTTTAAAAAGGCTCAATTTGAGACAGAATATAAGATGTGGAGCACCGTTACGGGTTCAACATCCGTTCAATTTGAAGGTAATTCAAAACTAACGCTTACTAATGCCGATAATACCACAGCGGCTTTCACCCTTTCTACTGAAGGTAAACTGAGTCCGGTGGATTCAAAATAACGGTTAACGCATAATGATTTTTTAAAAGAGATTAAATCATACCGGGTATTTCATAGTACCCGGTTTTTTTTGTTTTTGATGGTCAGACTGTTATGAATTTCAAGGCAAAATGTTTACTTTTGCCACCCCTAAATATGACAGGTCATTTTTGTTCAACTTTTGACATCGCCATTTCCCTTCGCAAAAGGGAGCCTTCATCGGGAAGCACACTCATGTTTTTTAATAACCAACATACCTAAACCATTGTCTCCATGCCATTTAAAAAAGACATCAAAATAAAAAGCAACTTTAATAAGATTACCATAGGATTATCGTCTCCTGACGTAATACTAGAGCGTTCTTACGGTGAGGTGCTTAAGCCTGAAACGATTAACTACAGAACCTACAAACCCGAACGCGACGGGTTGTTCTGTGAGCGGATATTTGGTCCGGTTAAAGATTATGAGTGCTATTGCGGCAAATACAAACGGATTCGTTACAAAGGTATCGTTTGCGATCGCTGTGGTGTTGAGGTTACCGAAAAGAAAGTGCGTCGTGAACGCATGGGACACATCAAACTGGTTGTTCCGGTTGTACATATTTGGTATTTCAAATCTCTGCCAAACAAAATTGGTTACCTGCTTGGAGTAAGTTCCAAGAAACTGGAATCTATTGTTTACTATGAGCGCTACGTTGTTGTTCAGCTTGGTGCTGCCCAGGGTATGACCGATCAGAAGGGCGATGCGATACAGAATCTTTCTCTTATTACAGAAGAGGAATATCTTGACATTCTTGAGAAATTGCCCAAAGAAAATCAACACCTCGATAATAACGACCCAAATAAATTTATTGCCATGATGGGTGCCGACGCGGTAAAAGAAATGTTGTCGCGCATTGATTTGGATCAGTTATCCTATAATCTCAGAAACCAGGCTAATACAGAAACATCTCAACAACGTAAGGCAGAAGCATTGAAGCGCCTCAGTGTAGTTGAGGCATTCCGTGATGCCAACTCCCGTACCGAGAACAAGCCGGAATGGATGGTTGTACAATATCTACCGGTAATACCACCCGAACTCAGACCATTGGTGCCATTGGATGGAGGCCGTTTTGCAAGTTCTGATCTTAATGACTTATACCGTCGTGTTATTATTCGTAACAATCGTTTAAAACGTCTTCTGGAAATTAAAGCGCCTGATGTGATTCTGCGTAACGAAAAGCGTATGCTTCAGGAAGCCGTTGACTCATTGTTTGATAACTCACGTAAGGCCAATGCCGTGAAAGCAGAAGGCGGACGGGCATTAAAATCACTGAGTGATGTGCTTAAAGGTAAGCAGGGACGTTTCCGTCAAAACCTTTTAGGTAAGCGTGTTGATTATTCCGGTCGTTCCGTTATCGTTGTAGGACCCGATCTAAAATTACACGAGTGTGGTTTACCAAAAGACATGGCGGCCGAGCTTTTCAAGCCATTCGTTATTCGTAAATTAATTGAAAGAGGCATTGTAAAGACTGTAAAATCTGCCAAGAAACTGGTTGATAAAAAAGAACCGGTGATTTGGGACATACTTGAAAACATACTTAAAGGGCATCCTGTTCTGCTCAATCGTGCTCCAACACTACACCGTTTATCTATTCAGGCATTCCAGCCGAAATTAATTGAAGGTAAAGCGATTACCCTGCATCCATTGGTTTGCGGTGCCTTCAACGCCGACTTTGACGGTGATCAGATGGCTGTTCACGTACCGTTGAGTCATGCGGCAATATTAGAAGCTCAATTACTTATGTTATCGGCACATAACATTCTGAATCCTCAGAACGGATCGCCGATCACACTGCCATCGCAAGACATGGTCTTGGGATTATACTATATCACCAAAGGTAAAAAATCAACCAAAGATGTTACCGTACAGGGCGAGGGTAAAACCTTCTACTCACCGGAGGAAGTACTCATTGCCTACAATGAAGGCAAACTCGATTTACACGCACACATAAAAGTTAAAACCCGCGTCCAGGATCAGGGAGAACTGGTAAACAAGATCATAGAAACAACCGTAGGTCGTGTAATTTTTAACCAATTTGTACCACACGAAGTGGGTCATATTAATGTGTTGCTTACGAAAAAAGCCTTACGTGAAGTTATCGGAAACATCATCAAGGCTACGGACATACCCCGTACAGCCAAGTTCCTGGATGACATCAAAGAATTAGGGTTCCGTATGGCGTTCCGCGGTGGATTGTCTTTCAATATATCCGATTTGATCATTCCTACCACCCGCGAAAACCTGCTGGATCAGGCACAAGGTGAGGTGGATGAAGTATGGAGTAATTATAATATGGGTTTAATTACTAACAACGAGCGTTACAATCAGATTATTGATATATGGACCCGCGTGAACAACCGAATCTCTGAAACACTAATCAAAGAACTGAGCAATGATAAACAAGGATTCAACTCCGTATACATGATGTTGGATTCAGGAGCACGTGGTTCCAAAGAGCAGATTCGTCAGCTCGGCGGTATGCGTGGTCTGATGCAGAAGCCGCGTAAATCCGGAGGTACCGGAGCTGAGATTATCGAAAATCCGATCTTATCGAATTTCAAAGAAGGCTTGTCGGTACTGGAATACTTCATCTCTACGCACGGTGCCCGCAAAGGTCTTGCCGACACGGCCC
>BJGO01000013.1 GCA_014190535.1 Bacteroidota bacterium
ATTATTCTGTCTTATTGTCGGAGTGCTTGCAGGCCTGTATCCTGCAATTAAAGCATCGCGTCTTGACCCGATTGATGCACTTCGTTACGAATAATCTTTGTTTGATACCTGATTCAAGCTCGATTAAGCAATAAGAGAAATTGATGTGTACGTATTATACAAAATCACACGTTAAATCAAGCGCAGAACTGATACACAGACAAGATTTGATAGATAACCGTTAAACCCTTAGGATAGGGGTAGTACTATGATCTGAGATTATTTAGTGAGAGCAAATTTTCTGTTGATCAAACCACTAGTTGTCTGAACCTGCGCAATGTAAATACCTGATGCTAAGTGATTCAGGTTAACCTTATTCACCTGATTATTACATAGACTATTCAGAATGGGTCTTCCCTGTAAATCATAGATAATCAGGTTGGCAATCTCTGCTCCCTGATTCATGAGGAACAAGTCCATATTTGCGAGACGAATATCAATTTGATTTTCGATATTATTGATGTTTACAGAGGTTTGTTTTACTTCACCGCGAACAATAAAATCGTCAATACGATAGGAGCCTTCGAGATTATTTACAATGTCCACCGTCCAACGGAACTTAACTGCTGGTTGATCATTGGCAAGGGCAGGCAGGCTGATATCATCACCTGCATTGGTATGTGTCCATGTATTGTCTATAAACGTGTCATAGAATGCCACATTAACCCAGTTGGTTCCTCCATCTATACTAATATCCAGAGTAGGTATCGTACTGCCGGACAATGTAAAATTATTTGATATTCTTCTGCCCCATAAAACACGGATATTCTCATAACCACTGGTTTCTATATCTTCAGTAATGAGAGCATAGGTTCCGGTTGTAACCGTATTTCTGATAACCATATTCGTTTGACCACTTGCATCAGCATATCCTGAAGATATATTGGTATTATCTACGCCCCAGGTGCTGTCCGGAGCGCTCCAGCCTGCTGGGAAAACCAGATTGTTTGCGTCACCAAAATTCTGATTGTAAATGGTAACCACCTGAGCCTTGTTGTCTAATGATGAAAAGAGCAGTAAGGATAAAACGAAGCAGGGTAAATAAGATTTCATAGGGTCATTTTTTGTTTGCTACAAATGTATTGTTACGCTATAGTTAAGTATGTTAAGCGAATATTAAGGTAATGTTAACCTTATTTACCTTTTCTTAATCTTGAATGGTAGCAGATATAGATAATAATAACTTAATATAGTTACACCGAGTGAAAAGAATACAATGGCATAAGGTCTGGTGCCATCATTAAAGAAAAACTCGCCGGTCATCCAGGTGATGTTTGCAAAAATCCAGCAGCAAACAGCCATATTATGTATTAGTTCGCTGATGATATTACGATGAATATACGTAATGAATATGGCAACTATTATTGTAGGCAAAGCCATGACCATACCCATGACTTTGAAATTACTAATCCAGCAAACATCTTTTACCAGCCATAGTAATATGTGCAGATTTTCGTACTTGCGAATATTCTGTATCATTCAACAATAATATTGCATAACAGTTAATTATGGTATTATATATTCTAAGCAGTGGCAATTTCTATGGAATTGCGATGCAATTTCAGTTTTCCGGCATCTTCCATATGTTTGAGTATGCGTGAAATCACAACCCTTGATGTATTCAGGTCGTGTGCAATCTGTTCGTGGGTGATGTGTATATGATTTGTTTTTAAAGATTTAGTTTGATGTTCGAGATAATGTTTAACGCGTTCATCCATAGTGCCGAAGGCGAGATCCGATACGGCCTCCAGAATATCCTCAAAGCGCCGCTTATAATTGTCCATCATAAATGTATTCCAACTGCTATATTCCTTCTGATAGGTTTCAGTTAATGTTAGGGGTAATGAAATAAACACACAATCAGTAGCGGCTACTTTAGATATTTTAATAGTCTCGTTTTGGCTTCCATAAATCATACTTAATGCAAATACTTGCCCCGGCTCGATGTAATAAAGAAAAAATTCATCGCCGTTATCATTGTCGTTCCTAAAAACTTTTACTAACCCTTCGGACAAAAGCATAGTGGATTTGATCGTATGCCCCGACCGGATTAAAGTTTGACCGGCTTTTACATGTTGAATTATTCCGTGCTCGATAATGCTTTTGCGTAATTCAGGTTCAAATTGTGGATATAATTTTTCAATCCAGAAGCTGATTTCTTGTTGCGATGCAGTTAATAATGCCATTTTTGCTTTAATCTTAAAAACAAAAATAAATTTATTATTCAACTGTCATCGGCAAATAATTAAAATAAACTGATGTGTAGTTGTAAATCGTCGATACAATGAATTTCAAATTGCTAATTTTTCTTTCTTTTTTTATCTGTCTCAAGGGCTTCGTGCTTCGTGCACAGGTGCAAACAAATAAATTTAATGCCTTATCGGATACGCTGACAGCGGGTGATTGGGCAGCGTGTATGCATGCGGTAAAGGAGTCTAAATATGATACGGCATATTTAGTTATAGGTAAGAAATTTATTTCGGGCAAACATAAACTTTCGTTTCAGGAATGGTCGAGTCAGTTTGAACAGTTATATGATATCTACAACAATACGAATCACTATTATCAGTTTGCGCCTTTTATCAGAATGGTTTCAGCAAGTGTTGACTCCATTCAGGATGCGCAACGTCGGCTCAGCATACTTAATATATTAGTAAAGGATGCCATCACGCATGTAAACTGGGCCGCCGCTTATATCTATCAGTCCCGGTCGGATAGTATTCGATATTCCCTGTTACGTGATGAGCAACATCGAACGCATGCAACTATCCGGGATAGCCTGCAGGCCATGCAACAAAGCATTCAAGAGCGAAATGCTCAGATCAAAAAAGCTCAGTACGAAAAGCAAAACTTAAAATACATCCTCATAGGTTCGCTAATTACACTTGGTATCCTCCTGAGTCTAGTCTTATTTATCGTTACTCGTAAAAACAAAAAACAAAAGGAACCTACACAGGAATTGCCTGCCCTTAAACCTGATCCTGTTATCGATCTGTCGTCTCTGGCTCAGCACCTGCAGATCAGCAGATGGGTTTCTTCACTTCTCTTACAGAAAGGACGAACCGGAGAAGATCTCAACTACATAAAAATATTACAACAATCTGAAGATCAAACCCGGAAACAATACTTCACCATCAGGGAATACCTGGAAATAGACGAAGATCGTATCATAAGGCGTTTAAAAAATATCCGCATACAGCTAATCGGATCTAATCCTTCGGAGATGATGCTCCTCAAGGATTCACTCAAGCGAATGATTCGACTAACGGAGATTTTGATATCAGAAAATCTAAATGCGGACACCCTGAATACTGAGGCTGATGTATTTATTATCATTGAACCTCATCCTGCGCTTATCAACCGTCATCAATTACCTGAACTCATTAAATCAAAACTGATTACGATTGGATTTACACAGGGAAATACGCTGGTTAAACCATTTAGTCTTGTTGAAATTATTGACGAATTAATTAAACGATACACCTTCACGGATACGAACCAGGATTCCATCTTAGCGGGAGTACAGGATGCTAATCTCTCTTCAGCGTCATCAAAGCACTTGATGAATCGTATTATAGAGGCAAGGGCAAGCAATAATAAGGAGGAGCTATTTGGCAGTCTTCATCAGTTACGGGAAGCAACTTCTGGAAATGAAACCTTGCACAAATGGATCGATAAACTTATTCAGGATTTTGAACATATGAATAGTCTGCAGATTGATTTAACCATACGAAACATCATCACGTACGCCAAAAAGCAATCAGGCTAGTTTGAAAATGGATCGGGCGTTTGCAGTGGTTTTTTCTATGATTACTTGTTTGTCAACCTGATAGATCTCAGCAAGTTTTATTGCAATATAATTCAGGTAAGCCGGCTCGTTTCGCTTACCTCTGTATGGAACCGGTGGCAGATAAGGTGCGTCTGTTTCAAGTACTATGGCGTCGAGAGGAACGAATTTCAATACGTCTTCAAGCATAGATTTTTTATAAGTAACCACACCACCGATGCCCAGCGCACAGTTAAGATCTAAAATTTTTCTTGCCTGGTCCGTAGAACCACCAAAGCAATGAAAGACACCCCGAGTCTTGTAGTGAACACAATCCTTTGTAATCGAAATGGCATCATCCATAGCATCACGGGTATGCATACTAAAGGGAAGACCTTTTGAAACAGCCCATTCCAGTTGTGTGGAAAGGGCGTTGTGTTGTTGTGGTACATACTGTTTGTCCCAGTAATAATCCAACCCGATTTCTCCAATTGCGCAATAGCATCTATCCGAATCTAAATATAGTTTCAGCCGGCTCAATACGTCTTTATAATCGTCTTTTACAGAACAGGGATGAAGTCCCAACATAGGTTTACAAAATCCGGTATATACTTCCACGCAACGATGCATGTCCTCAACAGAGTCCTGATCGATATTGGGTAACAACAAGTGCGAAATTCCCGCCGATTGTGCTCTGGAAATCATAGCATCCCGGTCAGCATCAAATTCACTGAGGTAGATGTGCGTATGCGTATCAATCATACTCAGGATGCTTTCCTGAAGCGCATTTTTAATGCTTCATAGACAATGGGTAACAGCGATACGATGATGATCATGATAACCACTGCACTGAAATTATTTTTTACAAAATCATTGTTACCGAAAAGATAACCGGCATAGGTAAACAGCACTACCCAAATAACACCGCCGGCAAGATTGAAAGTACTGAATCGACTATAGGTCATCTTGCCTACACCGGCAACAAATGGAGCAAATGTACGGATGATAGGCATGAAGCGCGAGTAGATTATTGTCTTGCCACCATGTTTTTCATAAAAGTGTTGTGTCTTTTCCAGATACTCCCTCTTGAGTAGTTTATAGTTGCGGTTAAATACGGCAGGGCCTATCCATCGTCCAACCTGGTAATTGACCATGTTACCTGCAACTGCCGCAATGATGAGCAAAACAACCAGTAGATGCACCTGTAATGCATTAGCCTCATTGGCGGCCAGGGCGCCTGCTGCAAATAATAAGGAGTCGCCCGGCAGAAACGGTGTTACAACGAAACCGGTTTCAGAGAAGATAATTACAAAGAGTATGGCATAGGTTAAAGTGCCATATTGTGAGATGATATCTGTAAGATGTTTATCAATGTGAATGATAAAGTCTAATAGCTGATGTAAAAATTCCATGTAAATAAAATGAGTTAAAAAAATTCGTAACCAATATCGCGGCGAAAGTACTTACCTTCAAATGAAATCGTATCTACTGCCTGAAGTGCCTTACTTCTTGCATCAGATAAATCCTGTCCCAGAGCCGTAATGGTGAGCACTCGTCCGCCATTGCTGATTAAAAGTTGATCGGCTAGGGTGGTGCCCGACTGAAATACTATGGCATCATGAACCTGATCCATGCCGGAAATAAATTTACCTTTTTCAGGTGTTCCCGGATAGCCCGATGCGGCAACCACTATGGTAACACCGTGTAATTTATTTTGAGTAATCGTATGCTCATGCAAGGTGTTGTCGGTGGCCGCGATAAATAATTGTACCAGGTCATTTTCTATGCGGGGTAAAACAACTTCCGTTTCCGGATCGCCGAGTCGGCAGTTATATTCGATAACAAATGGATTGTCATCCACCTTGATTAAGCCAAAGTATATAAAACCGGTGTAGGCAATTTGTTGTTCGTTTAGGCCCCTCAGTGTGGGTTTGATGACACGATCTTCAATTTTTTTCATAAAGGCATCATCTGCAAAAGGCACCGGTGAAATGGCTCCCATGCCGCCGGTGTTAAGTCCGGTATCTCCCTCACCGATACGTTTGTAATCTTTCGCTGTGGGCAGGATCAGATAGTCTTTACCATCGGTAAGAATAAATACACTCAGCTCTATACCACGGAGAAAGGACTCAATAACAACTTTATTTCCGGCAGTACCGAATTTACCACTGTCAAAGAAATCGTCAAGTGTGTTGATAGCCTCCTGTTTATCGGTACATATGATTACACCTTTTCCTGCGGCAAGACCATCGGCTTTCAGGACTACGGGTGTAGTGAAGGATCGAATAAAAGCAACGGCTTCCTTTTTAGTATCTCGTGTAAACGTCCGATAATCTGCAGTTGGAATATGATTGCGAATAAGAAATTGTTTGGCGAAATCTTTTGATCCTTCCAGTTGCGCACCGTTAGCTGAGGGACCAATTACCCGAACATGGCTGAGATGACGCTGCTGAAAGTAATCCCAGATACCGAGCACCAGCGGTTCTTCAGGGCCAACAACCAGCATCGTAATTTGATGCTGAATAACGAATGCGGCAATGTCATCAAAATGATTTGGGTCGAGGGCAACATTAGTTCCGCACCATGCAGTGCCCGGATTGCCGGGAGCAATGTATAAGTGTTCGCACAAGGAGCTTTCACTTAATTTTCTGGCAAACGCATGTTCGCGACCACCTTTGCCCAGTAACAGTATTCTCTCTGCCATATCGGGCGAAATTAAACATACTTAACCACTAATAGCCCGATGGAATAAATTAGTAATTATATACATACACCTCGTAGGTATAGGTTATCGTTTTCTTTTCGTTAGGTTTGAGTTCAATCGTCCATTCAGCATTACTGCTGGGATTTAATCCGGTGTATTTGCCGGGAATATTTATTTTGCCGTTATCACTGACATCGAGAATATGACCATTGATGTACTTGCTTACATTCAGTGAAATTGCCTTATCCTGTAAATTCTCAACCGGTATAGAGCCCTTAATGGTAACCTTACTGTACACGACCTTATTATACGTTTTAGCATTATCGGTCTTATTACTTTGCTCCTCTGTATTACCAACATAAATATCGGGAGAGCGGCTCAACTGAACTTTTACATGACCTCCTTTGGGGGTATACTTGATTTCATCCTGTGCCAGGGGTTCTAGTTTTTCATCCTGAATAAATGCAGGTGCTGTGGTAAACGGATTACTGGTTGTATTCATAAGTTTAAAGGAGTGATATACATCATATCGTTGGTCGGGATTGTTATTGATATAACGCGTTCCGGCAAAATTCACGACATCGCCAATGGATACTTCATAGATATCAGAATATGGGATAGATGCCGAAAAGATCGAGAAACTACTTTTGGTATTCATCGCCAGGGATACATTGCCAATGCGATATTTATATAGGTCATTCGATTTTTCACCATCAGTTGAGTAAGTGGTAAAGTCCTGCCAATCATAGGTTCTGCTGTTATTGTCCATCCCTTCATACTTTCCCTGCATAGCAGGCACACCGGAATTATTGTATAAATATCCTTGACCATATGATACACTTTGTGAAGTGCCGGTATAGAAATTAAGCGCAAGGTAATCCGGTTGTGAACCATATTTGAATTGTGGCGCACCCACGGTTAGTGTCAAATCCACATTTTTCAATGATTCAGAGAAATTTTCAACCAGGGCCTTCATTTCAATTTGAATGAGTTTATCATCGATCACCTTGAGGTTATATGAAGGTATCCATTGTATGCCTGTTGACATATAGGTTAACTTTAGCGGTATATCTGTACCTGACTTATTAAAATTCACGATGCCTACCCGTGTGAGGGAATCTGTTTTATACTTTTCATCCGTTTTACCCTCAACGGATAATTCGACAATTTGGTTGGTTGTTAAAAACATAGTGAACCCGTCGGCCGTGGAAAGTTTTATGGTGCTGTTGTCTTTGTAATAATCTAATAGTGTTCCACTCAGTTCACGCAAGGCGCTATTTTGTGTATTGGTTAACACATAGGCAATCTTAATTTTTTTTCCCTTACTCACCGGTAAAATATCTGCCCAGTTTTTTATGGTACGGTTTATTTTAATGGTATCATCCTTAAAATCAACGCGACTTATTTTATAGTCCTTACCCGTGGTGAGCCAGAACGTAGATAAGAGTGGATTTTTGGGTGATTCCATCCGCCAGTTCCCTTTTTCAGCAGACACCGCGCCCTCTTTTACAATGAAATAGGTTCCGTTTTTGAATATGTTTAAGGATACCGGTTTTAGCTCATTTTGAGCAAGGCAATATGCGGGTAGCAGTGCGAGAATCAAAAGTATTTTTTTCATAGGGTATTGATTTGTAATGAAGATGTAATTTGAATGTAAAATACATAAATCCTGAAAAGCCTTTTGGATAATTTATTTTTAGCTTTATGGCTGAGATGACGATAAACAATTCCGCAAAGAGAAGCTACTCGTTGCATTATGCTTTTAAAATAAAAATCTTTTTACTCGTTGTACATATTTTATTCAGCATAATTGGATTAAAGGCGCAACATTACTATCAGCCTCCTCTGGAACAGTTATTTACTGATACAGAAGTACCCTCGATTTATATTACGATACATCCCGATTCACTGGAACTGCTTTATGAGGATATATTCGGCGGATACCAGTTTCCGGTAACGGTTCGTTATACTTCTTCAACTATAAATGACAGTATTACCAATGCCGGCCTTGGCTTGCGGGGTAATACATCCCTTTTTGCAGACAAGAAATCGTTTCAGATTACCTTCAACGCACTGGTGCCAGGCCAGAAATTTTATGGTTTGGAAAAAATGAATCTTGTTGGTCAGCATAATGATCCGGCTATCATACGTACCAAATTGACCTGGGATGTATTCAATACCTTTAATGTTCCTTCTCCCCGTTCAAATCACGTTAAGGTTTTTATAAATGACGAGTATTACGGATTATATGTGCAGGTTGAACATATCGACGACGAGTTCTGCCAGACACGTTTTGGTAATAACGACGGCAATCTCTATAAATGTTATTACGGCGCATCGCTCAAGTATATCAGCAATAATCCCAACGACTATAAATTTCAGCAGAATGGAAATAGAACCTACGATTTGAAGACAAATAATATTACGGACGACTACAGCGATTTAGCCAACTTCATCAAGATTTTAAATAATACACCGCTCAGTCAGTTGCCGTGTGAACTCGAAAAAGTATTTAACGTTCATAATTATCTCAAATGCATGGCCATTGAGATTCTGGCAGGCCATTGGGATAATTACATCTACAATATCAATAATTATTATCTCTATCACAATACCGAAACCGATCGTTTTGAATATATTCCCTATGATGTGGACAATACCTGGGGTATAGACTGGCTCAATGTAAACTGGACTACTGTTAATATTTACCAGTTCAAGCCGTCGAATCAGTCAAGGCCACTGTATGACCGTATTCTGGCAATACCCCGATATAAAAATTTATTTTCATATTATCTCGATAGTATCGCCAACTCTGAATATATGAATACAGAAATATTCATCCGGATACAGAGTATTAAATCTATGATTACACCAGCCGCTCAGGCCGATTATTATCGAACACTTGACTATGGCTTTTCAATGAATGATTTTAATAATTCCTATAGTCAGGCCCTGGGCGGTCACGTTGACCATGGAATCATTCCCTATATTCAACAGCGTATTCAAAGTATTAATCAACAACTTCAGCTAAATAATAATGCTCCTGAATTATTTTATCCCATCGTGCATTATCCTCGCCCAACCGATTCATTATTTTTTAAGTGTAACGTTAATGATGATGTTCAGATAAATGAGGTACAATTAATCTATACCTTGAATGGAGGTGCTAATAATCAGCTGATATTATATGATGATGGTCTGCATTTCGATGGCTTGGCAGGAGATAAACAATATGGCAATGTGTTAATACTACCTTTACCAAACACTACGGTTCAATACTCATTCTCGGCCTCAGATAATTCATCGCTAATCTCGACACTGCCTGTTTGTGATGTTTTCAATTATTTGTACAGGCCCATAGTTTCAAGTGTGGTGATTAATGAATTCATGGCTGATAATAGCTTAACCTATTTAGATTCGTATGGTGAAGATGACGATTGGATTGAGTTATACAACGCGGGTAATGAACCTGTATCCCTTAAGAATATGTTTCTGAGCGATCAGGCAGAAACCCGAAACAAATGGCCTCTACCGGATTATATCCTAAATCCAAATGCCTATGTGATCGTGTGGTGTGATAAAGATGGTTATCAGGGTAATTTGCATACTAATTTCAAGTTGGCAAAAAGTGGTGGCGCGGTTATACTCAGCGAACCATACAGTAATTCTATGGCCATTACAGATTACGTAACCTACACACAACAACTAACGAATAAATCCTATTCCAGAATGCCAAATGGCACCGGAAGTTTCGTTATCCAGTCAGGTACACCAATGTATAATAATGAAACCTCATCTGCCTCTGATCCGGATTACACCGAGATACAAGTGTATCCCAATCCGGCAATGTTCTATTGTCAGATACAAGCCAGATCATTAATTCAGGAAATCAGGCTTATCGATAATCTGGGTAAGGTGATCTTAACCAGGTTCCCTCAACAGGATAAATTTATGCTACCCTTAAATCAGGTGCCTGCAGGTTTTTATACGGCTCAGTTCATTTTTAGTCACGACACAATAAAACAAATCCCTCTCATCATCATAAAATAATATTATGGCTCGTCTTCGTTTCTCAGTTTCTGAACTCCGTCAGGGACTCACTCAAGTCTCAACACGATTTCCTTTTGCAATACTCTATGCGCTATGTGCCTTCTTTGCCATAGTACAGATTATTGAATACCAAGATGAAATTTATCTGAATCAGTTGCTGGTTTCACTCCTTGCTATGCCACTAACCGTTGCAGTTACCTTATTGGCTGAGTCTTTCAATTGGAGCAAGCTGATTAAACTAATTGGTCAGGTGGTACTCCTTGCACTTATGGTTTTGTATTTTATTCTGCTTCCCGAGGATTTTGATAGTGCCCCTTATGTGCATTTATACCGATATATCGGATTACTATTTGCGGCTCATTTACTGGTTTCTGTATCAGTAATCGGCTACCGTAATCATCACCTCTTATTCTGGAACTTCAATCAATTTATCTTTTTTCGGTGGCTACTTGCTTCCATATTTAGCATGGTGTTATATGCCGGAATAGCAGGAGCCTTACTGGCGATTCATTTTTTATTCAATGTTGATATAAGGGAGGAACTATACGGGCATTTGTTTGCACTTATTGCCAGTGTATTTCATCCGATATACTTTCTTGCCGGTATGCCCAGAATGCAGGATCAACAGGATGATGCAGAAATACATTACCCAAAACAACTCAACATTTTTTCTATCTATATTCTCTTGCCTATTGTGTTAATCTATCTCATCATCCTCTACGCATATGGCGCTAAAATTATCATTACACTTAACTGGCCTATTGGCTGGGTGGCTTGGCTCGTATTAGGATTTTCAGTCAGCGGTATTTTTGCTTATCTGTTAATTTACCCGCTAAAAGATTCTGATAAAAATACCTTGGCAAGGCTGTATTACCGTTTTTATTTTTTGCTGTTAATACCCATTTTGTTATTGCTCTATGTAGCTATTTTTAAACGGATAAGTATGTATAGTTTTACCGAGGACCGTTACATTATTCTCATAGCCGCCTTATGGTTATCGATTTTATGTGTTCATAATTTTATTCGTAGAAGTAACCTCATATTTATTCCTGTATCATTGTTTTTTGCAACGATGATTAGCTTATTGGGTCCTTGGAGTATGTTCTCTGTTTCCAGACAAATGCAATATGAACGATTTATTGAGATACTGGATAAGAATAAGGTTCGAAATGCTGATGGTCAGATAGCTCAGCCGGATACCACATTACAAACAAGAATGAGTTCAGATGACCGATTCGAGATTACTTCTATATCCAAATATTTGTGCGATATGCACGGCATTGAAGTATTTGAGGAGTTATTCACGCAATCACTCGACTCTATAAAGGATCAATCAAGATGGAATCAAAGAGATTATGTATTGGATCAAATTGGTATTGAGGCTCAGTATAACAGAAGCGAAGAGTATAATCCCGAAACCTATTTTAGTTTCAATTGTGATAATGTAGTTTTTGATGTTAAAGATTATGATCTGTTTATAGCAGATAACTTAACTATTTTAGACAATATGGATTCACGGAGTAAATTGATTTGTACGTATCAGGGTGAATCGGATACGATAGAGATAACGAGTTGGGTTAAGAATAAATTGGGTGGGGAGTACAATAGTTCATTTCCGGAAGAGGATATGACATTCTACATAACGAATAAAAAAACGGAGAAGAAAATTGTTATTAATGCTATATCCGGCAACTATGAACCCGCATCCAAATCAAACCAAATAAATATATACAATGTGCAAGCGTATATATTTATTAAAAAATTAGATTAGCGCAGTGCCTAGATATTTTATTGAACTGGGATACAGAGGAACAGATTTCCACGGATGGCAGATACAAAAAAATACGGGTCGCACCGTGCAGTCTGTTTTGAATGAGGCTTTAACGGTTCTTCTGCGTCAAAACATCGAGACACTGGGAAGCAGTAGAACAGATGCCGGTGTTCATGCTAAATACAATGTGGCACATTTTACCACGGCAGATGAACTCCCGGAGGGATTGATCCGAAAATTAAATTTTATACTTCCCGGTGATGTCGTTGTTTATGATATTAAAAAAGTACGTGATAAAGCACATGCCCGATTCGATGCCATTGCCCGGTATTATGAGTATCATATTTCTTACGCAAAAAATCCATTTAATCATCTTTTCGCCTGGTACTATCCTTACAAACCCCTTGATTTGGAAGTATTGAATCAGGTTGCCGCTATCTATAAAGCACAGCGTGATTTTGCTTCGTTTGGTAAAAAACACTCACAGGTAAAAACCACTTTTTGCGACATAGAATTTTGCCATTGGGATTTTGATGATCAACAACAACTGCTTACCTACAAGGTAAAAGCGAATCGGTTCCTGCGCGGCATGGTTAGAGCTATGGTTCAAACCTCCGTTCAGATTGGGCGCGGAAATATTTCTATCGACAGGCTCCCGGAAATATTTTCAGCCCGACTTAATACTAAAACCGATTTTTCAGCTCCGGCAAATGGCTTGATGTTAATGAAGGTTTTTTATCCTCAGAATTATTTTAATCTAAGTTAATTTGTATGCAATAACGGATATGAGACAGTTCCATTTTTCGTGGCTTTTTATTTTTACGATCACACTGCATCTATTCTATTCATCTGTCTACTATCCCCTGGCCAAAAATAAACATCGGTCTCATCAATATGCAACGATGCACCAAGAACATAAGATGAGACTCGTGCTGAGTCCACTGGAATTTATGCACGCTAAAGTGGATGACAAAGAGTTTATTCTTAATAATCAATGGTACGACATCCAACACATAGAGTACCATGCTGATTATATCGTGGTTTATTGTGTGCAGGATATAAAGGAGTCGATCCTAATTGAATTATTTCATAAACTATTTCATAAATCAAAAAGCGCACACGAACAACTATTGAGTTTGATAACCAGTTATCTTGTTCATTCGTCCATAATAAATTTTATAATGCCAACAGATTATCGCACCATCTATTATGCTTCCGTATCATTAATCAACAGCTCTTTTATCACATCGATTGAGCAACCACCAGATGTTAATGGATAATATGCCCGAAATTCAGTCGGGTTCTTTTTTATTCAATTTTTAAATCCATTAAAACATAATGATCCAATGAAAAAAATAATTCTGTCATTGGCTATACTCTCATATGTGAATACGTATGCACAGGAAAAGCAGCCAAATGATACCATAAACAAAACAGTTAATATCAAGGAAGTTGTAATCTCCGTTACTCGTAACGAAGAGGAGCAACTTAAAACCTCACAGCAGGTTGATATTATTAAATCAAAAACCATTAAATTTTTAAATACTCAAACCACAGCCGATTTATTGCAGGCCGGCGGATCTTTGTTTGTACAGCGAAGCCAGCAGGGCGGAGGAAGTCCTGTTATTCGGGGCTTTGAAGCAAGCCGCGTTTTATTGATGATTGATGGTGTTCGAATGAATAACCTGATTTATAGGTCAGGGCATCTGCAGAATATTATCACCACCGATCAAAACAGCCTGGAACGCATCGAAGTACTGTTCGGGCCTTCATCTACAGCTTATGGCTCCGACGCTCTTGGTGGCGTAGTGCATCTGTATACATTAAAACCGGTTCTGAATAAAACAAAAGGTAATGCTCTGTTTCGCTACGGTACCGTGAATAACGAGTTTTCAGCTCATGCCGATATCAACATTGGCTCCAAGAAATGGGCGTCCTTAACGTCATTTACCTACAGTCAGTTCGGCGATCTCCTTATGGGTAAGTCAAAGGGTACCTATGACAGCGTATGGGGTAAAAAATATTTTTACGCAGGTCGTATTAATGGACAAGATTCTATGCTAACGAATCCTGATCCTTATCGGCAGTTATATACGGGATATGAGCAGTACGATGTGGTGCAGAAAATTTTATTTGCTCCCAATGATCAAAATACGCACATCCTAAATCTGCAGTTATCCAACACCGGCGATTTGCCCCGTTATGACCGCCTTACCGAAACATCGGGTGGTAAGCCTAAGTTTTCCCGTTGGGATTATGGCCCTCAGTTTAGAGCAATGGCATCGTATAAATACAGTCATCGTTTTCGAGATGGATTCTTCAATCGAATGGAGATACTGGCAAATTACCAGCGTGTGGAAGAAAGCAGGATTACAAGGAGTTTTGCAAAGGATATACAGCGCACACAATTAGAGCAAGTTGATGTACTCGGTTTAGATATCGACTTTGTAAAAAAAACCGACAAGCATACCCTTCACGCGGGTCTGGAATCCTATGCTAACTATTTAAAGTCAACCGCAGAAAATCTTAATGTATCCACTAATGAACTCACCGATGCCAATACACGATATCCTGATGGACAAAATTATCGTTACACGGTAGGTTTATATCTAACACACCAATATGTAATATCGGATAAATGGGTTTTGAATGATGGCTTACGGGCAGAGTCCATTAGCCTTTACTCTCAGTTCGTTAACAAGGATTTTTTTCCATTCCCGTTTGATGAAGTGAAACAGAATAATCTAGGTTTATCGGGAAATGTTGGATTGAATTTCCTGCCGGATGAAAAGACGAAAATCGGTATCCTCTTTTCAACGGGATACAGGGCACCTAATGTGGATGACTTATCAAAGGTATTTGATACAAAACCGGGAGAGAGCTTAATTGTTCCCAACCCCGATATCAAGCCCGAAAAGACGTATAATGCAGAACTTAATATCACCCGCTTTTTTGGATCAAGTGTTCGATGGGAGAATGTATTGTACTATACCTTATTCCGTGATGCTATAATCGTTGATGCATTTTCATTTAATGGCAATCCCACAGCAGTATATGATGGGGATACGGTAAATGTTTTTGCAGCACAGAACAAACGTCGTGCATTTATTTATGGATTCAATTCAAATATTAAAGCTGATATTGGAAAACATTTTAGTGCCTTAGGTGCAGTAACCTATACCTATGGCCGAATAAATACCGATTCGGTGAATACTCCAATTGACCACATCCCTCCGGCATTTCTGCGCCTGGGTTTTCAATACTATACCCCAAGGTTTAATTCTGAATTTTTTGTACTGATGAATGGCAAGAAAGACATCAAGGACTATCTGCTGAATGCGGAAGACAATGAACAATATGCCACACCACTCGGTATGCCTGCCTGGTACACCTTGAACATACGGTTAAGTTATTTGATTCATAAAAATTTCACCCTGCAGACAGGTATTGACAATATCTTAGATCAGAATTATCGCACGTTTTCTTCAGGGATGCACTCACCCGGACGAAACATCTTTGCCGCACTCCGAATGAGTTTTTAAATCTTTTTATTTCATTTTTGTGCACGCAATGCTGTACTTAAATGAATACTGATACGAACCGTTACAGTAACCTGTACCTGATGCAACGCATACTAAAGCTTGCATCACCATACCGCTACAGGTTACTGGCGGTTCTTTTTATTTCATTATTAGCCGCCTGTTCGGCACTACTTACACCTTACCTTACGCAGTATGCACTTGATCATGCAATTCTTAAATCAGATTATGATTTATTGCAACGTATCATCACAATGATGATTGTAGTGCTGGTGATTAATGCCATACTTTCTTACGCATTTACCTACCATAGCGGTTGGCTTGGACAGTCTATCATCAGTAGGTTGCGCGTACACGTATTTAAACACATCCTCAATAATAACCTTACTTATTTTGACCATACTCCTGTTGGCACTTCAACTACCCGAACCATTAATGATATTGAATCGGTTAATCAGATTTTTTCAGAGGGCGTACTGAATATTCTGAGTGATCTTCTCACGATTACAGCCATTATGAGTTTTATGTTTTACACGTCGTGGACACTATCACTGGTTGCCTTATCTGTTCTGCCTCTGTTGCTGATTGCGGCATATATTTTTAAGGAGGGTGTGCGAAAATCATTCACTGAGGTGCGTAATCAGGTAACACGAATCAATACGTTCATTCAGGAACATATTACGGGTAACTGGATTGTTCAGTTGTTCAATGCCGAGTCGCGTGAGTTGGATAAATTCAAAGAAATCAATGAGGCACACAAACAGGCAAATATTAGATCCATTTTTTATTACTCTGTTTTTTTTCCTGTTGTTGAGATTATATCTTCTTTGTCACTGGGAGCAATGCTTTGGTATTGGTCAGGGTCTTATGTTAAAGGTCAGATTACGCTTGGGGAGTTTAACTCGTTTATTCTTTGCATCAACATGTTATTTCGTCCTATTCGTATGATGGCAGATAAGTTTAATACGTTGCAGATGGGATTAATTGCCGCTGATCGCGTTTTTAAAATAATTGACAACAAACTATACCACACTACGGATGGTTCCATTGTTTTTGAGCAGTTGAACCATTCAATTATTATGGATGACGTCAGTTTCAGTTATACGGATGGACAAGAGGTCTTAAGTCATGTTTCTTTTTCCATAAACAAAGGCGAATCGCTTGCGATTGTTGGTTCAACAGGCTCAGGAAAATCAACCATTATTGCATTACTCAGCCGCAATTACGATACATATAAAGGAAAAATTACATTTGACGGAATAGATCTGAGGCATTATCAGCTGGATTCATTGCGAAAAAACATGACGGTAGTGTTACAGGATGTTTTTTTATTTTCAGGTTCTATCTACGATAATATAACGTTGCGATTGCCTATTCCTCGCGAACAGGTTGTTGCGGCGGCAACCTTCTGCGGTGCTCATGATTTTATTCAGCAACTCCCGGGTGCGTATGATTTTAATGTGATGGAGCGCGGTCAAAGTTTATCCTTAGGACAAAGGCAACTTATCTCGATTGTTCGTGCGGTATTATTTAATCCGCAGTTACTCATTTTAGACGAGGCAACATCTTCTATTGATACCAATACAGAGCGTTTGTTGCAACGAGCAGTAGATAAAGTAATCGCTGACCGCACATCGATTATCATTGCCCACAGACTTTCCACCATTCAAAAGGTAAACAGGATTCTGGTACTTGAAAAAGGAAAAATCGTTGAATATGGAACTCACGATGAACTCCTGAAGAGAAACGGAGCATACAGCAAACTGTATGCAACGCAATTAAAGTAGTGTTATCACTGAAAGGTAAAGTATCTATTTACTTACTAACCTTAACGGTTTTCTTTTCTATAAATTTTTGAACCCATTCTGTGGTAACTGACTTAGGGCGCTCGATACCCTGACCAAGAGCGCGATCCCAGCAAAGTGAAGCCAATACACCCAAAGCACGTGAAACACCAAACAACACGGTGTAGAAATCATATTCAGACATGCCGAAATGCACAAGCAAGGCGCCACTGTGAGCATCCACGTTAGGCCATGGGTTTTTGATTTTACCGGTTGAGTCGAGTATAGGAGGGGCTACTTCGTATACATTCCAAACGATATTCACGAGTTCATCATTAGGACAATACCGTTTTGCAAAATCTGCTTGTGCGGTAAAGCGAGGGTCGGTTTTACGAAGCACTGCGTGGCCATAACCCGGTACCACTTTACCATCCTCAAGCGTTTGTTTGATGTAGGCGGCAATTTGTTCCTTACTGGGATTCGTGTTCTTCAGGTCATCTCTCATCTGGAAGATCCAACGGATCACCTCCTGATTGGCTAACCCATGAAGTGGACCGGCTAAACCGTTCATACCTGCGGCAAAAGACAAATAGGCATCACTTAATGCAGAACCGACTAAATGTGTGGTATGTGCGGATACATTACCTCCTTCGTGATCAGCGTGTATGGTAAGGTATAAACGCATAAGGCTTTTAAACTCTTTCGATTCAAAGCCTAGCATATGTGCAAAATTTGCCGCCCAATCCAAAGAAGGGTCAGCCGGTATGTGCACGTTGTTTTTGTATGTACGACGATAAATATATGCCGCTACTATTGGCAGTTTGGCAATAAGGTTAAATACATCGTCGAACATGGGGTCCCAGTAATCTTTTTTACTGATTCCCTCACGGTATGCTTTGGCAAATTCCGATTCAGTTTGCATCGCCATAACGGCAATACTGAATTGAGTCATAGGATGAGTGGTGAGCGGCAATTGATCAATCGCATCAAACACATGTTGAGGAACCGCCGAACGGGTCATAAACTCATGCGTCATCGATGCCGTTTCCTCTTTACCGGGCAATTCGTTGTATAATAATAAATAAAATAACGCTTCTGGAAGAGGCTCAGTACATCCTTCAGCGGCAGGCAATTTTTCTCGTAACTCAGGAATGGTATACCCTCTGAAACGAATACCTTCATCGGCATCAAGTAAGGAGGTCTCTGTAACAAGAGCTTTCATACTTTTCATGCCACCATATAATTGAGAGATAGTTATGGTGCCTAATTCAAGGTCTCCATGCTCTTTAACCATGTTCTTGATATCCTTCGCCAAGGGCTGTGATACATTCTTAAATTTCTCTTTGAGTTGGTTCATAAAGTACTGCCTAAATGCTTTTTTTTGAGGGGATAAAGGTACTAAAATAACAACCGTTTGACCCAAAAAATGTTCAATGAACCGGCCAAGAAATTATTGCCGGTTTTAGTTGTATGTCCAAGCGTTGATCGCTTCTGAAAAAGTGTAGTTGACTGATTGAGAAATGGGGTTTTCAACAGGTCTACTGTGTGGATAAGTGTTTAAATCTATAAGTATTGCATATTCGATTCAATAGTTTTACAGCCAAATAAGGATATAAATACATCCTAACTCTGATTTAATAAATAGTAAAATGATGAAAAATACCTACGTAAGACGAATGGGGAACAGGATTGTGGCATCTCATGCCGCATGCTTTGCTATTGCGTATTTGTTCCTTGTAGTCGGGTTATTAATTCCCGTTAAAAGTAGCGCAACACACGCCGCCGGTGCAGATATTGCCTATGAATGGGTTTCCGGAAACACCTACAAAGTTACCTGTACCTTCTACAGGGATTGTGGCGGTGTTGCGGCACCTAATACCGTTACCCTGCGTGTCCGTTCTACTCAGCTGAATGTAAGTTTTATACAAACGCTACAACGACTGAATCCTACAGGTCAGGAAATTACATTTTCGTGTACCGGCATTACGAATTGCAGTGGTGGAACACAAACCGGTATTCAGCGCTATGTGTATCAGGGTAATGTAACCTTGCCCGGTCCGGCAACTGACTGGAAATTCAGCTACCAGGTATGTTGCAGAAACTGCTCCATCACTACGATATTGTTACCACAGCCTTGTGATAATAACATATCTGAGCCACAGATTTATGTTGAAGCGTCGCTCAACAGTGTCTTAGCTCCTCAGAATTCATCTCCGACATTCACCGTTAAGCCTGTATTATTTATTTGCCAGGGTCAATTGTTCAATTTCAATCAGGGTGCCATCGATCTTGATGGCGATTCCCTCAACTATGAGTTGATTATTCCTAAAACCTCAACAACGACCTCGGTTACATACATACCACCATTTAACACAACTAATTTTATTTCCTCGGCTCCGGCTCCATCACTTAATCCAACTACCGGCCAGATAGCACTTACACCTACTACAACCGGTCAGGTTGGTATTATTGCGCTATTGGTAAAAGAATTCAGAAATGGGGTCTTGATTGGCTCTACCATACGTGACGTTCAGATTCAAATTGTTGACTGTAGTAATCAAAACCCGGTAATATCCGGTGTTAATGGTAGTTCTTCGTATGAAGTTGAAGTTTGTGCCGGTGAAGAAATCAATTTTCAACTCACGGCAACCGACCCTGATGCAGGACAACTGCTAACACTAACATGGAATAACGGTATACCGGCACCGGCCACATTCACCACATCGGGTGTTTCTAATCCGGTTACAGGCACGTTTAACTGGCAAACTACTCCGGCTGATGGTTCTACAATCCCTTACAGTTTTGTGGTTACCGTACAGGATAATGGATGTTTTTTCAACAACATACAGTCCTTTGCCTATACCATTTTTGTCCGAAATGTAACCGCTACAATCAGTACAGATAATGTAAGTTGTTTAGGTGCAAATGATGCGAGTGCCACAGCTAATCCAACAGGCAGCGGGCCATTTACCTATAAATGGTCAAACAATGCTACAACGCAAACAATAAGTGGCTTACAACCCGGCACCTATTCCGTTACGGTTACCGGCGCGCTTGGATGTACAACCGTTTCATCGGTAACAATCACAGAACCTACGTTGCTAACACTCAATGCAACCGTTGAGAACAATGTTCAGTGTTCGGGTGGCAATGATGGGTCTGCAACAGCATTGGGTTCAGGCGGTACCGCTCCATATAGTTATCAGTGGTCTTCAGGGGCCACTACATCAACGGTTACAGGTCTGGCTCAGGGCACTTACACCGTTACCGTTACCGATAATAATCAATGTTCAGCCACTTCATCCGTTACGATAACAGAATCAACACCTGTTGACATAACTGTAACGTCTAATCAGCCGGCGGGTTGTTTGGGTGAATCATCCGGTGCTGTTGACATCAGTGTAGCCGGTGGTCAGGCTCCTTACACTTTTCAATGGTCAAATGGGGCTACTACCGAAGATATTAATTTGTTACCGGCGGGAACCTATAATGTAACAGTAACCGATAATGTGGGATGTACAGGAACTCAGATCGCTGTAATTGATCAACCAAGTATTCCTGTTCCGTTAATTACTGCGGTTAGCGTTAACGGCATAAATGTTTCCTGTTTTGGAGCAGCAACGGGTCAGGCTTCTGTATCGGTTACCGGCGGAACACCTCCTTATAGTTTTATCTGGTCTAATGGATCTACAGAATCGTCTGTAAGTGGTCTCTCTGCAGGACTCGTTTCTGTGATTGTATCGGATCAAAATGGTTGCTCAAACCTGGACACGTTGGAAATCACACAACCACCGCTTCCGTTTACTCTGGAGTTTGACAGCATTTCCAATTATAATGGTACCGGCGTTTCCTGCTCAGGCATTAACGACGGATTTATTGTTACATCAACTACAGGCGGACAGTCACCATTCACTTATTTATGGTCAGGTGCTCAGACAACCTCCGCCATATCTGGTTTGGCTCCCGGTAGCTACTCGGTTACCGCAACCGATGCCTTAGGTTGTACCACATCCAATACTGCAATAATTACACCTGCAGAACCTTTGAATTTATCCTTACTTCCTGCCGATACAGTTGGTTTTAACATTAATTGCTTCGGTGAAGCCAGCGGTGTGGTTTCTGTAGTCTTTTCCGGTGGCACATCCCCCTACACATTTAACTGGAATAATGGGGCAACAACTCCATTCATCTCTAATTTGACGGCCGGAACATATAGTTTAACCCTCACCGATATCAACGGGTGCTCGGCCACTGAATCCATCACGCTTACGCAATCTGATAGTATAGTACCACTGATTAACAGTCCGGTTATTTCCGGTGGAACTAATTTGCTATGTTTTGGCGACTCAGATGCCTCTGCAAGTGTTACGGTAACCGGTGGCACTCCACCATACAGCTATCTATGGTCTAATGGTACCACTGCCGACAACGTCAATAACCTCTCCGCAGGTGTAGTTTCTGTTACGATTCAGGATGTTAATTCTTGCAGTGCCAATGCATCGCTTACAATCAGTCAGCCTGAGGCAGTAGGTATAACCCTCAGTGCTGATCCACTTATTAATTGCGGTAACGCAAATGACGGTGGGATAAATGCAGTGATTACAGGAGGCACCGGAGCCTATAATTACAGCTGGTCGAACTCATCAAGTACACAAAATCTCTCCGGATTGAGTGCAGGTACCTATACATTAACTGTTACCGATGAGAATAATTGTTCGTCCGAGAATGCTATTACATTAACAGCACCACCCACATTAGTTTCCATATCTGATGTTACCCCTCCATCGTGCAGTAATTCTACAGATGCTCTTATCACACTAAATACCAGCGGAGGTACTCCGGAGTATACCTACTCCTGGTCGAATGGTGCTACATCAAGCAGTCTATCCGGCATTGGTGCCGGCACTTACACGGTAACCATAACCGACGAATTGGGTTGCACGCTTGTACTGAATATTCCGGTAGAAGGTCCTTTGCCATTGGATTTGACACCTATTGTTACGGATGTTTCTTGTTTTGGATTCTTTGATGGTATTATTAATGTAAACCCAAGTGGCGGTACACCACCATACTCTTTCATTTGGTCAAACGGATCAACAAATCAGATTAATACATCGCTGAGTGCCGGTTCCTATTCGGTAACCGTTACTGACGCAAATAATTGTACCGCTGTATCCAATAAAGTTTGTAATCAACCCACAATCATCTCTGCCGATATTGTTGTTACACCGCAATCGTATTGTCAAAGCACACCAAATGGTTCCATCAACTTAAACGTTAGTGGTGGTACCGCTCCTTATACCTTCCTTTGGTTCAACGAAAGCACAACTGAAGATATCGATCCAATTACAAATGGGACATATTTTGTCACCATCACAGATGCCAATAACTGCGCTGAGATTATTGAAAATATTATCGTTCCCGAAACGGACACGCTGAATATCAATTCTGAAATTACCCAACCAAATTGTAATAGTTCACCCGATGGGTTGATTACCTTATCCGTAGCGGGTGGATCAACACCATATACTTATTTATGGTCTGATGGCAGTTCATTCAGTTCATTGACAGCTTCAGCCGGAACATACAGTGTAACCGTTACCGATGCTAATGGTTGTAGTTTATCTCTGGGCAACTTGCTCATAAATGAATGCTGTAACATCACAATAGATGCAAATCCATTCTCGCCGGGTTGTGGTAAACAGCTTGGCTTTATTGATATCACAGTCTCCGGAGCTACGGATCCGATCACGTATATCTGGTCAACCGGCGATACGGGTGAGGATATCGATCAGATTGGCACCGGATCTTATTCTGTTACTGTCGAAGATGCCAATGGATGTTCGGCTACCGGAACTTGGTCAATCAATGCCGGTGGAGTTGACATCATCATTGATGCCGCGGTAACACAACCTATCTGTACTAATGGTTTTGGTAGTGTTACCTTAACCCTTACCGGTGGCACCGCACCTTTCACAATTGTTTGGTCCAACGGATCAACCGGTTCAATCCTGAATGATCTTACGGCAGGGACCTACACGGTTACCGTTACCGACTCATTTAATTGTGTTGCCTCTGAGTCCATTACAATAATTAACCCTCCGGGCACAACACTGAGCTCCGTTGTAAATAATCCGGGATGTTCACCGGGTAATGATGGTTCAATTGACTTAATAATTAACGGTGGATTGTCGCCTTATTCCTTCATTTGGAATAACGGGGCTACAACCGAAGATCTCTCCGGACTGGAAGTCGGCATCTACTCGGTTACGGTCACCGATGCAAATAATTGTACCACGGCCTTATCGGTCAATCTGGAGTTGGAAAATGATCTAACGGTTGAAGTCGCTGATGTACTTATTGCCTGCAATGACTCCATTTACGAACTTGCCGCTTTAGCCACCGGCGGAACAACTCCCTATGTCTATATTTGGAGTGATGGAAGTTCATCGGAATCTTTACAAAATCCAATTATCGATCAAACCTACTCAGTTACCGTTACGGATGCCGCCGGCTGTACGGCTACCGATGGTGGTTTAGTTTCTGTGCAAAATTTACTTACTGCAACCACTACACTCTCAGATTACGGCTCAGGCATTAATGTAACCTGCGTAAATAATAATGGATCTATAACGCTCAATGTCAACAACGGTGCAGAACCTTACACAGTGATTTGGAGCAATGGGCAAACCGGATTAGAACTCATTGGGTTAAGCAGTGGTACCTACACAGCTACGATTACTGATGCGGGCGGATGTACACTCACAACCACGGCAGAACTCATTAAATCAGATACATTAATTATTTCACTTACACCATCGTTGTACAATGGTGGCTTTAATATTTCTTGCAATGGTGCTTCAGATGGTTCCATCGATATAAACATCAGTGCCGGCGTTGAACCGTACACCTACATCTGGAGCAATGGCGCCACAAGTGCTTCATTAGAAAATATTTCAGCCGGAACTTATTCGGTTACGGTAACAGATACAAATAACTGTACCGGTGAGGCCTCAATAACATTGTCAGAACCTAATGCACTTACGCTCAACCTGAATGTTACCGGAAATTGTAATAACTCAAGTACACAAACTGTTGTAGTTAGCTCATCTGTTGAAGGAGGCACAACGCCATATTCCTATCAGTGGAGTAATGGAACTACCGGTGAATCGTTCAGCCCAACAACCTCCGGTGTGTATACGTTGACCGTAACCGATGCCAATGGATGTCAGATTACCGATGAAATTGAAGTGGATGTAACTGAACCCCTTGCCATAACAATTACGCAATTAAATCAATTGTTTTGTAATAGCGCCGATACAGCTCAACTTCAGGTAATACCAAATACCGGTGTAGGACCATATACTATTATCTGGAGCACAGGCGACACATCTGCTATTATCAATAATCTTGCCGCGGGCAACTACTGTGTTACGGTAACCGACGGCAATAATTGCTCTGCTACTGCTTGTCAGCAAATAACCGTGCAGAATAATTTGGATGTTAGCATGGCCATTATTCAACAACCCGGCTGTCAAAATCAGTTTGGCGTTCTGCAGGCCACAGCCTCCAATGGTACTGCCCCTTATCAGTATGCTTGGAGCATAGGAGGAATAACCGGAGATTTACTTAATAATGTTATACCCGGCACATACAGCGTTACGGCAACCGATGCCTCAGGTTGTACTGCAACTACATCCATTACGATTCCTCCCGGAGTTCCCGTAATCATCACTTCAGAAATTATTTCACAGCCAACCTGCGAGACAGCCGCTAATGGATCGTTTACATTCATTGTAACTGGCGGCTTACCTCCCTACCAAATTACTGTAAATGGCAATACGGTTAATTCCGGCGATACCATTGTAAACCTCCTGCCCGGTGCATACAGCATACAGGTACTGGATAGCTCCGGTTGTGATGCAATAATTTTTGTGACGCTTGTACCAGAAAATAATATCACGGCAACAATTACAATTCTAAATCAATTAACATGTTTAAATGGCACAGATGGTGCCGTGAATGTAAGTGCTTCCGGTGGCACCGAACCCTACACGTATTTGTGGACCAATGGCTCAACCACTCAGGATGCAATCGGTCTTTCAGCCGGCGAATATTGCGTTACCGTAACAGATGCTAATGGGTGTTCAATTGTACAATGTATTACGCTCAACAATAATTTAGTACTAACCAATAATATTACAACAACAGATATAACCTGTGGTAACTTGTGTAATGGAACTGCATCAGCTAACCCATCAGGTGGAATTCCACCATATAGCGTACAGTGGTCTAATGGGTCATCGTCGGAGTCAATAAATAATCTATGTCAGGGAACCTATTATGTAACGATTATAGATGCCAATAATTGTATTGTGATTGATTCTGCTGAAATCATCTTACCGCCTTTCTTCACACTTCAACTCACTTCAACATCAGATACCATTGGCTGTAATCCGACTAACGGTGTTGAAATTACAAGCAATGTAATCGGTGGTTCAGAGCCATACAGTTACATTTGGAGTAATGGTTCAACCGAATCATCGATAACCGTAACAGAAGGCGGAACGTATTCGGTGACGGTAACCGATGCAACACAATGCATACAAAATGCTTCAATAACCATATCTGAAATTCCACAGATTGAATTGATTGCCGACGTAACCGACGTAACCGGTTGTGCGGGAGATTCAACGGGCGCAATAAGCTTAACAATAAGTAATGGCACCCCGGGATATGCGGTGTTGTGGTCTAACGGATCAACTGAAGAGTCATTAAATAATTTACCTGCTGGAGTTTACACGGTTACCGTAACCGATGCAGCAGGATGCAGTGTAACAGAAAGTATAGCTGTTAGTGAGCCGGCACCGGTTACGTCTTCAATCAGTATTGATGAACCCCTGCTGTGTACCGGAGGAAATAATGCTGTAGTAACGGCAACACCAAATTCCGGACTGGCACCATATAGCTTTGCGTGGTCTAACGGTGATACGGGCGCAACAGCAGACAGCCTCGGCGCCGGAGTATGGAACGTAACGGTAACAACAGCTGATGGATGCGTGGGTATTGATTCAATTGAACTGATATTACCTGAGCCTTTTATACTTACACTAACTCAAACATCCGACACGATAGGTTGTAATGCACCATCAACAGCCACTATTACGGCGGAAGTAAGTAATGGTGTTACTCCACTGACATATAGTTGGAGTAATGGTTCAACCGAATCATCGATAGCCGTAATAGAAGGTGGAACGTATTCGGTGACGGTAACCGATGCGTCACAATGCGAACAGACAGCAAGCACCGGCATCATTTTGATTCCACAGATTGAGTTGGTTTCCGACGTAACCGACGTAACCGGTTGTGCGGGAGATTCAACGGGCGCAATAAGCTTAACAATAAGTAATGGCACCCCGGGATATGCGGTGTTGTGGTCTAACGGATCAACTGAAGAGTCATTAAATAA
>BJGO01000014.1 GCA_014190535.1 Bacteroidota bacterium
AATTTTGACTACTCTGAAGAGTTTTCGCCTTCCCTCATTGATATTTACAAAATGCCGCTAACGGCAGACTGTGAATTTACTATCCACAATTTAAATGTCCAAAAGGAGTTTGTTGCAATGTAATTAATGAAGTATGTTCATGCCTTGTAATCATTTTATGAACTACATCACACCCCGCAACCGTTTTCGAACCGTTGTATAAAAGTAACCGGACTATAAAGGGATAGTCTGTGCGCTGAGAAAGCAGACTTAATCTGTTTTTTATTTCTGCACGGTGGCATTGGTTAATACCACATCATTAGTAAAGCCTACGCAGAGTCCTTTTAATGTGGTTGTATTGCCGGGTTCCAGTTTGGTATAGTTTAGCGAGTCGCTGCCCAGCATCGTAAACTGTATTCCAAACATCGGGTCTTCTGATGCCAGATAGATTACCGTTTCGTTTTTTTGATTTTTTTCGATGAGCGACACGGCTCCGCTAACCGCAAGTACTTTATTCTGATAGAGGCCCATGGCTTTTGGCTCATCCTGATTAAAGGCATTAAACAGTTCTGTTGCTGTTATACTCATCTCGGCCTTAATATCGGTATAGTCGGTTTTGGGTTTGTTATATAAATAATATCCAATAGCTAACCCGCCCAGCAGGAGCAACAGAAGTATAACACCTATTTTTTTCATTTAAGACAAATTTATCATTATTGTTTCTTGTAAATCAGGATTTTTAGGGTAAGCGTATTTAGGAGAACCATTAAAAAAACTCTTTAGGCGGCCGGTTGTTTATACGTATTGAAAATTGATAATGAGCAACATACTCCATACTACACGTACAGTTACTTGCATCAATTATCGGGCTTTTGCTCACAAGGGTACTTACTCAAAAACAAAACAATTCGTATTCTTATACAAAAAACAGACATCATGGCTATGGCAAGAAATTGTATACTACTGCTTGCAGGTGCACTGCTCTTCTCCTGCTCCTACAAAAACGAGGAAGAACTATATCCGGTGGTTGAGGGGTGTGATACGTTGTCTGTGTCGTACAATCAGCGCATACTCCCCATACTTCAGGATAATTGCCTCGGATGCCACTCCGGAGCCTCGCCCTCCGGCGATGTGAATCTGGATTCGTATGCCAATGTATGGCCATACATTCAAAACGGTTCTTTACTCAACGCCATCCGTTATAATAATCTGGCATCACCTATGCCTCCTTCGGGAAAAATGAACAATTGCAATATTGACCTTATTGCGGCCTGGATTAATCAGGGCGCTTCAGAAAATTAACTTGGCTCCATTCTTGTCTTAAAATACAATCATAACATTGCACTCATGAAAAAAAACATCTTGCTTACTCCACTCTTATTAGCCTTTTCGTTTTGTGTACACGCGCAAACTGCAAAGTACTTTACCCGAACGGCTCACGTCGATTTTTTTTCGCATACCCCTGTTGAAGATATTAAAGCCGACAACAATCAGGTGAGTGCCATATTGGATATCGGTACCGGCGATTTTGCCTTTACCTGTTTAATAAACAGCTTTGAGTTTGAGAAGAAATTAATGCAGGAGCACTTTAACGAAAACTATATGGAAAGTGATAAGTATCCTAAATCAATATTTAAAGGTAAAATCAAGGATCTTACCAAGGTAAATTTTACTAAAGATGGCGAGTACCCGGTTGTTGTTACCGGCAATCTGACGATGAAAGACAAAACCAATGCCGTTGAGGTGCCCGGTACAATCATCGTTAAAGGAGGTAAGATTACAGCCCGTTCAACATTTAAGTTACGCCCCGAAGATTATAATGTACAAGTGCCGTCGCTGGTTAAGGACAAAATCGCGAAAGGGCTCGAAATAAATGTAGAGGCCCTTCTCGAACCTTTGAATAAATAATGCACCTTTGGGTTATAAACCCATTGGATATGCTCAGAATAACACTCTTGCTAATGCTCCTCTCCGGCAGTGCGTTTGCTCAGGACGATTTATTAACGATACTGGATAACGAAAATCAATCCGACACCAAAGAACCTTTAACGGCAACCTTTAAGACAACGAGGATTGTTACCGGGCAATCTGTAGAGTTGAATCACGGCGGGGTTGTAAACTTTGTGATTCAACACCGGTTTGGGACCATAAACAGCGGATTATATGAGCTGTTTGGATTAGATCAGGCCTCCATTAAGCTGAATCTGGAGTTGGGCGTAACGAATCGCCTCAACGCGGGCATTGCACGAAGTTCCATTGGCAAGTTTTATGAGGGGTACCTGAAGTATAAACTGGTAAAACAGCGAAAAGAGGGCTTCCCGCTCAGTATTGTTGCATACTCCAGTATGGGTATCGATTCCCGCAGGTGGTCTGATCCAACGCGCGATAATTTATTCAGCTCCAGATTATACTATACCCATCAGTTGCTGATGGCCAGTCGTATTTCTCCGGGCACTTCGATACAGGTGATGCCAACCCTGGTGCATCGCAATCTTGTTGAGACCACAGCAGATAAAAATGATGTTGTTATCCTTGGGGTTGGCGGCCGGCAAAAAATCAATAAACGGGTTGCCGTAAATGCCGAATACTATTACATACTGCCCAATCAGGTGGTTAGCAACAGCAGTTCGTTACATCATTCATTTTCACTGGGATTTGATATTGAAACCGGCGGTCATGTGTTTCAGTTGCACGTAACCAATAGCAGGCAAATGAGTGATAAGGGTTTCTTAACCGAAACGGATGGAAGCTGGTCTAAAGGCGATATCATTTTTGGTTTTAATATTTCACGGGTTTTTAATGTATATAACTGGAAAAAGGACTGGTAATTCCTTACAGGCATAGGCTTTTGTTAACTATCGTGTACTTTTGCACACCTGATGAATTGTAAGTATCTGTATCTGATTCTGTTTGCCCTGGTTCTTGGCTCTTGCAGCAGCTACGAGCGTATTTTGCGAGGCGATGATCTGGCGGCCAAAGAGGCTAAGGCTATGGAATTTTACAATAAAAAAGAATATCAAAAAGCCATTCCTTTCTTTGAGGAAGTTATTGGATTTTATAAGGGTAATAAAAAAGCCGAGGACCTCTATTACTACTACAGTATGTGTTTTTATGGCGCCGAGGAATACCTGATGGCGGCCTACAACCTCAAGAATTTTGTTAACTCGTTTGAATCCAGTCCCAGAGCGGAGGAGTGCCTGTTTCTGAATGCCATGTGTTACTATCATATGAGTCCGCGGTACAATCAGGATCAGACCAACACCACCAAGGCGATGAATGAGTTCCAGTTGTTTATCAATATGTATCCCTCGAGCCCACGTGTGCTGGAGTGTAATACCATGATTGATCAGTTACGACGCAAACTAGAGGCTAAAGACTATGCCAGCGCAAAACTGTATTTCGATATGAGTAATTACAAGGCCGCCAATACCGCGTTTTCGAATCTGTTGATGAAATATTCCGACTCTCCGATTTCGGATCAAATTAGCTTTATGTCGCTGAAATCCAGCTATTTATATGCCGTTAACAGTATCGATCAAAAAAAGAAGGAACGTCTTGCACAAACTATCGAGCTTTATAATACATTTGTAAGCCGTTTTCCGGAGAGTGCCTATCATAAAGATGCCAAGGGCATTTTTGAAAATGCACAACGATTGTTAAATAAAACCACTAAGAATGAACAAAATAATTAAAAAGTCAGGAAGCATTAATGCCGTAATCGAACCACGCAGCATTAAGGACATTGCTGATAAAACCGGTAATCTGTATAAAAGTATCTCTGTTGTTGGCAAGCGTGCAAACCAGATTGCATCCGGCATTAAAGAAGAATTGCACAGCAAGCTGGAAGAATTTGCGAGCATCACCGACAATCTGGAGGAGGTTCATGAGAATCGGGAACAGATCGAAATATCTAAATACTACGAGCGCATGCCTAACCCTTCTCTCCTGGCTACCCAGGAATTTTTTGAAGACAAAATATATTTCCGCTCTCCCGAAGAAGAATCACAATTAGGTGATGCATAAATCATACTGAACTATCTTTAAGCCGGCCAAGCCGGCTTTTTTTATTTATGTTAAGCGGAAAAAAAATCATACTGGGCATCAGCGGAAGTATTGCGGCATACAAGGCGGCCATACTCACTCGTCTGCTCGTTAAAGCCGGTTGTCAGGTTAGGGTGGTTATGACACCCGCTTCCACCGGATTTATAGCTCCGCTTACTTTAGCAACCTTATCCGGCAATAACGTTATCTGGGAGTTGGCCGATAACGACTCATGGAATAATCACGTGGAGTATGGACTATGGGCCGACCTATTCCTGATAGCGCCGGCCTCGGCAAACACCTTGGCCAAAATGGCACATGGCTATTGCGATACGATGTTGCAGGCGGTATATCTTTCGGCAAGGTGTCCGGTGATGATTGCGCCCGCTATGGATGAAGACATGTGGAAACATCCGGCCACACAAAAAAATATCTCCACACTGCAGTCAATGGGTCATCAAATCATTCCGGTTGAACATGGCGAACTGGCCAGCGGGTTAATCGGACCAGGCCGTATGGCAGAGCCGGAACAAATCCTTAAAAACGTAGAGCAGTTCTTCGGGGCAAAAAAAAAACTGAACGCGGTTAAAGCACTGGTTTGTCTTGGCCCAACCGTTGAGGCAATCGACGCCGTTCGTTTTATCAGCAATCACTCGAGCGGTAAAATGGGAATTGCTCTGGCAAACGCACTTCGGCAACAGGGCGCAGCTGTTACCATCGTCAGCGGACCTGTTAAAGAGAACATACCCGCCATGCAACGTCATATTCGGGTAACCTCAGCCGCTGAAATGTATGAGGCGGTTCTTCAGGAGCAAAACAATCATCAATTGATAATTATGGCGGCCGCAGTAGCCGATTATACCGTTGAGCACCCGGCAGATCATAAGATTAAAAAGTCCGGCGACACACTTACATTAACCCTGACGAAGACCAAAGACATCCTCATGGAATTGGGAAAACGTAAACAGCCCGGACAACTGCTTATTGGCTTTGCTCTGGAAACAAATGATGAAGAACAAAACGCCCTTAAGAAACTGGAGCAAAAAAATGCCGATTATATCATTCTTAACTCCCTGAATGATGAAGGTGCCGGTTTTGCCGGTGATATGAACAGGGTTACCGTTTTTTCAAAAAAACATAAACCGGTTGTTTTTCCGTTACAATCAAAATCGGAACTTTCAAAAAAAATCATAGAGCACATCCTTGTTTATGAAGCCATTTAAATTCGTACTGTTATTATTATTTGTTCCTATATGTATGCAGGCACAGGAGTTAAACTGCAAGATTACCGTTGTGCCCAATAACATACAAACCATCGACAAGCGATTATTCCAAACGCTCGAAAAGTCATTGATGGACTTTATGAATTCCAGACGCTGGACTACAGATGTATTTGGACAGAATGAGCGCATACAATGTGACATAGGGTTGAACATTACCAAGGAAGAGGGCGGTGTAAAATTTACAGGCAAACTCAGCGTGGTGAGCAGCAGACCGGTATTCAATACAGTTTATAAATCGCCGGTAGTCAATCTCGTGGATGAGGATATTGTTTTCAATTATGTAGAATATCAACCCATTGAGTTCAACGAAAATTCGTCATCCAATTCAAATCTTGCCTCCATCTTTGCCTACTACGCTTATATTATTTTAGGCATGGACTATGATAGTTTTTCACAAAAGGGTGGTGCTCCTTTTTTCGCAAGGGCGCAGGGCGTGGTGAATGTTTGTCAGAATAAGGAGGAGCCGGGATGGAAGTCGACCGGTAAGATTAAGAGCAGATACTGGCTCATGGAAAATCTGACGAATACGAAATATGACCCTTTCCACACGATGATATATAATTATCATCGTGAGGGAATGGATAAAATGTTCGACCAGCCGGAAACTGCCCGTAAAACGATTATCAACCAACTAACGGCATTAAGTACGCTACAGCAAAACAATCCCAACAGTATGATTATTGCGCAGTTCTTTGCCGCAAAGTCAAACGAGTTACGCGACTTATTCGGCAGTTCGCCTGTGGAGGAAAAAACACAGGCCATACAACTGCTCACCAAATTAGATCCTACTAATGCTGCTAACTATCAAAAGATAAACAAATAGCTATTGCACAAACCGATGCTGAAGCGATTACATATCAGGCACTATGCAATTATTGAGGATGTAGATATCTCCTTTGGCCACGGTTTGAATATGATGACCGGAGAAACGGGAGCCGGTAAGTCCATTGTGCTTGGGGCTTTGTCACTTTTACTGGGCGAACGTGCCGACGCACAATCGGTTCAGGAAGGTGAAACCAAGTGCGTTGTGGAGGCCACCTTTCAGTATAAAACAACAGAGGTAACTGAATATCTTGAAGCTAATGATTTTGATTCGGTCGGTCATGAAATTATCCTTCGCAGAGAAGTTTACCGTGCCGGAAAATCAAGAGCATTTATTAACGACACACCGGCTACACTTCAGCAACTCACCGAGCTTTCTGATTATTTAATTGACATCCATCGTCAGCATCAAACCTTATCGCTTCAGCAACGCTCCTTTCAATTGTTTGTGATTGATAACCTTGCCGGCAATCACGCACGACTGGCAAGCTATAAAAAATCTTTTTTGTACTGGCAGCAGATGAGCCAACAGCTTACCGAACTGAAGATGCGGCAGGCGGCGGTGCAAACGACTTTTGATTTTAATCAGTTTCAACTCAAAGAACTGACTCAGGCATCGCTCACCGGAAATGCTGAACAGGAATCGCTTGAGGCCGAACTGAAACTGCTTGAACACGCCGGCGAATTACAGGTAAAACTGAGTGAGCTTCTGCAAATTATGGATCAGGGCGATGTTAATGCGCTGGCATTAATTAAGTCGGCCCAACAGCAGATGCAATCCTTAGTCAAGAAAATGCCACAGGCTGAAGTTTTGGCTAACCGCCTTTTAGACGTGCGCGAACAGCTGGCCGACATCGGTTCAGAAACGGAAACACTGCTCGATCAGATTGAGAATAATCCTCAGCGTATCGGCGAAATACAGGAACGCTTGAGTACGCTCTATCACTTACAGAAAAAACATCGGGTACAGGATGTTGACTCGTTGATCCGGATACAACAGCAACTTGAATATAGCGTGCTTGATGTATCCCGCCTGGATGAAGAAATTAATCGGTTGGAGAACGAAAGCCTCAGACTCTTTGGCGAAGTCTTACAAATGGCAGGGGCCATCTCGTTACAACGCAAACAGGTTATACCGGTTTTTGAAAAACAGATTAAGCAACTATTAAAATCTGTAGGTATGGCAGGCGCGGAGCTGAGGGTGCATTGCGAATTGTTAACTGATGCACAGGTTACGGTATACGGACTTGATAAGATCGAATTTTACTTTTCAGCCAATAAGGGATTCACGCCTCAGCCCATATATAAAATGGCCAGCGGTGGCGAACTGTCTCGCCTGATGCTTTGTATTAAAAGCCTCATTGCAAAGAATGTGGCACTTCCCACTTTGGTTTTTGATGAAATAGATAATGGTATAAGTGGTGAAACGGCACAACAGGTAGCGCTCTTAATGCGACAGATTGCGTCAACGCATCAGGTCATCTGCATCACACATTTACCGCAAATGGCGGCCAAGGCCGACGTGCATTTTTATATTTATAAAGAGCTGAAGCAACATAAAACACACACACGCATCAAACCACTTACCAATGACGAGCGCGTAATTGAAATTGCAAAAATGTTATCCGGAGAGAAACCGGGTCAGGCGGCTCTTCAAAATGCAAAAGAATTGATAGACTTGTAAAACATAAACCTCATACTCATGTCCAATCAACTGTTAAAAGGAAAAAAAGGAATCATTTTCGGGGCACTCGACGAGAGCAGTATCGCCTGGAAAGTAGCTGAAACTGCATTTGCTGAGGGCGCGGCCATCACGCTGACCAATGCTCCCGTTGCTATGCGCATGGGTAAAATCAATGAACTGGCTAAAGCTTGTCATGCCGAAGTAATTCCGGCCGATGCCACATCGATAGACGATTTAACGAATTTATTTAACAAGGCCAGAGAAATACACGGAGGAAAGATTGACTTCGTGCTACATTCCATTGGTATGTCTCCAAATGTTCGTAAGAAAAAATCTTACACGGATCTTAATTATGAATTCTATCTGAAAACACTGGACATATCCGCCGCATCTTTTCATAAAGTTTGTCAGGTGGCATATCAGACCGATGCCATGCTCGACTATGGCTCCATTCTGGCATTAACCTATATCGCCGCGCAACGTACCTTTCCGAGTTATGGCGATATGGCGGACGCCAAGGCAACGCTGGAGTCTATTGCCCGAGGTTTTGGCTATCATTTCGGTGTTAAGAATAAAGTACGTGTAAATACCATTTCACAGTCACCAACATACACTACTGCCGGATCGGGCGTAGAAGGCTTTGATGCTTTCTTTAACTATGCCAATGAGCTATCTCCCCTAGGTAATGCCAGCGCTCAGGATTGTGCTAATTACTGCGTCATGATGTTCAGTGATTATGCCCGTATGATTACGATGCAAAACCTCTTTCACGATGGGGGCTTCAGCTTTACCGGTGTCAGCGATAAGATGATGCAACGTTTTTTAGATCATAACTAACATAAATTAGATTTTTAATCGTTTAACCTATCACCAGAACAAAAACACACAACTAAAATGAAAGAAATTCGAAACAGCGTTATCATCGCTCTAACTATTATTATCACTGCATTAATCCTTACCAATGCTTATAGAAACCGAAACAGTTCATCCAACTCCATTGCCGTTACCGGACTTGGCAGTAAAGATTTTGTTTCTGACCTGATTGTTTGGAGCGGCTACTTTGTTAAACGTAACCTTATCCTCAAGGATGCTTATGCTCAGCTTGATTCTGACCGGGAATCCATTAAAAGCTATTTGATTGGAAAGGGTGTAAAGGCAGAGAACTTAGTCTTTTCTGCTGTGGAGATTGAGAAAGAATATGAAACCACCTATGAAGGAGAGCGATCCAAATCGGTGTTTGTAGGTTATCGCCTTACACAATATGTTACGATTGAATCGAATGAAGTGGATAAAATAGAGGATGTTTCCCGTCAGGTCAGCGAGCTCATCAATACCGGTGTTGAATTTTATTCTAACACGCCGCAATATTATTACACCAAACTGGCCGAATTAAAAATTCAGATGATCGCCGAAGCTACCCGGGATGCCAATGAGCGAGCAACCAAGATTGCCGAAAATGCCGATGCTCAGGTTGGAAAGTTGAAAGATGCGAGCATGGGTGTATTTCAGATTGTTGCTCAAAACTCAAGCGAAGAATACTCCTGGGGCGGATCATTCAATACGGCATCTAAGCGAAAAACAGCTTCAATTACCGTAAGGCTCGAATATGAAGTGGATTAAATCCACCCATCAGGAAAAGACTTATTGTACAGATTCGTTAGTAAGCACTAACGATAAGGTAATTTCTTTTTAAATACAGCACTTACACCATTTTTCTGTGGCCAACCCACACGAAACGCTTTTGCACAAACTCCGGATTGGTAAATGAAGCATTACCTGCCGCATTACCTCCCGTTACATGGAAGTCGCTGAAAGCGGCGTGTTGATTTACCCATATTGGGCCTGTTAGATTAAATGTAACCGGAACAAAAACTTCCTGCATGGTTTCGCCTATTTTATTTAAAGTGCCGATATCTGTGCTGTATGCCGCACAGGTAATGGCTCCGTGTTGCGCCGCCAGACTGCGTGCTAATTGCAGGCTCTCGTCTGTATTTTTTGTTTTAATACAGATTGCTATCGGTCCGAATAATTCGGAAGAATAAATATGATGTGCGTCGGCTTGTACTTCGAGTAAGGTAGGGCTTACTGTGCGCGTTTTCGGGAACTCTTCGCTTTTCAACGGTGATGATGTCAGCGCCATTTGTGCTTTGAGGTCGGCAATTTTTTCTACACGTTTCAACGTGTTTTCATTTTGAATGGCTCCCAATACACCCACACCCATTTTAGGGTTATTGCTGATGCCACTCAGTTGTGCTTTTAATTTCTCAACTACTTCTTCGTAGCTGTAGGTTTTATCATCGGCTTTCACACCGCTTTCCGGAATAAAAATGTTTTGTGGAGCAGTACACATTTGCCCACTATATAATGACAAAGCAAATGCTAGATTTCCCGCTACTTCATCTATATTTTTTACGCTGTCTAGTATCACGCTATTCACACCGGCTTTCTCGGTGAATACCGTTTTGCCTTGCACTTGTAACTGTTCGATGTAATTACCAAATGTTGAGTTACCGGTATAATCGATCAGTTTCACGTCAGAGTGCTCACAATATTTTTTAGTGATGGGCAGTTCACTGCTGTCGCAAGCCAGTTGCACCAACGTTTCATCTATGCCATTTTCTCGTAATACATCTTGTATATCGGCTACACAAATTGCAATCGGTAATACCGCTTTGGGGTGCGGCTTAATGATCACCGGATTGCCTGTAATTAGGCTGGCAAATACACCCGGCAAGGTATTCCACACCGGGAAGGTAGAGCAACCAATAACTAACGAAATGCCTTTAGGGACAGCCGCAAAGTTTTTCTCCAACTTCACACTGAATTTACCCATAGGTTTTTCCCACACCACTTCATTAGGGAAACGAGTGAGTTCATGTAAGCCTAATGCAACAGGCTCCAGTGCGCGGTCTAATGAATGTGGCCCCGAAGCCTGAAACGACATCATAAATGATTGGCCGGTGGTATGCATCGTGGCATAAGCAATTTCAAAGAAATGTGTTTTAATACGCTCTAACGTTTCAACTAAAATACCGGCACGCTCTTGTGGGGATACTTTCTTCCATTGGCGCAAAGCTTGCTTGGCGTTGTTTATGGTTACATCAAAATCGTAAATAGGATATTGAATGTTCAACGAATCCTGTGTGTAAGGCGAAACTTCTTCACCGTGCCAATTGATAATGTCTTTTGAACTCAGGCGTTCGAACTTTTTATCGCACATGGCCTCGAACAAGATTTTACCTTGTGTAAAACCATCTTCGCCATATGCTTTGGGGTGTTCAGGATAAGCGGCGTAGAAAGTGCGGTTATGAATGGCCTCAAGTGCTTGATTTATGAAGGATTGATGTTTTTCGTAAAGTGACATGGCGTTGATTTTTTAGGAGCACAAAAATAAGAGAATAGAAATGGATTTAAGTTCAATGTTTAAGCAGTCGTTTAATTATTAATAACAGCAACTTAACCAATCTAATGGACAAGCATTGCGATTACATTTATATTGAGAGTAATGCCGGGCAGGATTAGTCAACTTGTTTGCTTGCATACTCATCTATATATCCATCTTATGTTTTTATACCTGATATATAACTTGGGGCCTCTTATTAAGAATAATTTTTTACTCACACACACTGACTTTGCAGTGAATAACTGTCTACTTATATCATTGGTGATTTGATTTAGCCATAAGTTGTGGCTTGATTACAGCAGAACATACTATCTAACTGACGGTATGTATTTATTAGAGCTACTCCATTGTAATGGCTTCTTAATGTATAAAATAATTGATTACTTCTGATACTTAAATAAAGGTATTCACAATTGTAGTATGTGCATAAATATCACGGCGCATTTCAAACATAGAATTAATTTGTGCAAGATTCATTTAAAGTAAGTATATTCATAACCATGAGAAATCAAATCATTCACAAGATTACCGTTGACGACATTCAAACCGTGGCGCTGGGTGAAATAGGCCGCGAACTCACTAACGACGAAATAAAAGCTATAGAAGATAAAATTGTAAAACGTATCAACTGGTACGAAGCCATCTCCGAAACCATCAATGAACATATAGAGTCGGATGTAGACTTCGACATGCAAAGCTGACAATTTCCGGAGGCAAGTTTTTTTTACAATATCTTATTTCGCTGTGGATTAAGAATGACAGACCATAGTGGCTAAACTCTATTTTTACTTTATCATTTTAGTGTATGAGTAAAAAAGATCTAACGTCGAATGTGACTAAACGTCATGCGCACCATTCTAAAAGTGTAATTAGTCCGGAATCATTATATCCGTTTCCAAAAAAAATACTGATTCCTTTTATACTTCTTTTTACATCAGCTATTTATTTCAATACACTCTGGAGCAATTATGCCCTCGATGACTCTATTGTGATTAACGAAAATATGTTTACCCAACAGGGTTTTGCGGGCATAAAAAAAATAATGACCACCGATGTGTTTCTTGGTTTTTTTAAACAGGAAAAGTCGCTTGTGGCGGGAGGCAGGTATCGCCCGCTCAGCCTGGTAACCTTTGCCATAGAACACGAATTATGGGGAGATAAGCCGGCAATAAGTCATGGCGTGAATTTTTTATTGTATGGCATAACCGGCATTTTTATTTTTCTTCTTTTATCGCGGCTATTCATGTATCATCCGGTATTGAGTAAAATGAAATACCTGCCTCTGCTGGCATCATTGCTTTATATAGCGCATCCCATTCATACCGAGGCCGTATCTAATATTAAAGGGCGCGATGAAATCATGACTATGTTGTTTGCGCTTATGAGTGCACACTTTTTCATCAAACATCTGGATGAGAAAAAAAACCGACTGTTATTAACGGCGTCTGTGTGCTTTATGGCATCGTTACTTTCAAAAGAAAATTCCATTACCTGGGTTTTGATTTTTCCGATGACAATCTATTTCTTCCGCGATGTAAAAATCAATCGACTACTTACGCCTGCAGTTGTTGCTATAGGGGTAGCCGGCATCTATCTTATACTGCGCTATACGTTTACAAACACTAAATTAAACATTGAGATCACCGAAATACTTAACAATCCCTTTTACGGGGCTTCTTTCAATCAGCAATATGGCACAGTAATCTATACATGGGGAAAGTATTTATTATTACTCCTGTTCCCTCACCCGCTCACACACGACTATTATTTCAATCAAATTCCCTGGAAAACATTTACTGATCCGGCGGTGATTATCTCCTTGCTGATATATATATCGTTAGTTGTTGTGGCATGCATACAGTTTAAAAGAAAAACATTGTTATCCTTTTGTATTTTATTTTTCGGTATTACCTTCTCAATAGTTTCCAATTTATTTTTCCCTATAGGCACAACTATGTCGGAGCGTTTTGTCTATATGGCTTCATTCGGCTTTACCACCTATCTGGCCTATCTGATTTGTCTGTTGCCTCAATACCTCAAAAACGAAAACGAAAAATATGATCTGTTAAAGATCAAACCCGTACTGGCTTTGGCTCTGATAATCCTGTTAGGGTACTCGATAAAAACCATCGCGCGTAATCCGGACTGGAAAGATAATTTCACGTTGTTTTACACCGATGTCCGTACATCACCAAACAGCGCTAAAATAAACAACGCACTTGGCGGAACCGCACTGGAATTTTTGGATAAGCCAATCAGTAATGAAGAAAAATCAGCATATGTTAAAATTGCCAAGCAGGCATTGAATAAAGCCATCGAAATTTATCCCAATTTCGAAAATGCCTGGCTTTTGCTGGGCAATGCCTATTTGAAAGGAGACCAGGATGTGCCTAAAGCACTAAGTGCGTATCTGATGTCGCAGAAGGTGAATACAGAATATCCGGAGGCCAGGAATAATATTCAGGTTGCATTGAATCGGCTCGGCTCCAATGAGGAGCGAGTTAGGGTTATGCAAACACTTTATGCATCTGATACGAATCCGATTGTGGGTTATTATTACGCTCAACAACTCAAAAGGAACAATCAATTTGATGAATCGATTAAGGTATTACGCCGGGTTATTCAGCAGAAAAATGATTTTGCTGAAGCGCTTAATGATGCCGGTCTGATTTATGGTCAGAATAAAATGATGATCGACTCTTCAATTTACTTTCTGGAACGGGCGGTTTATGCCAATCCCGCGCTCGTAGATGCGAATGATAACCTGGCTATTGCTTATGGAATCAGTGGAAATTATACCAAAGCCATTCAGGTGCTCAACGAAGCGATTAAACGTAATCCCTCACACGCCAAGTACTATACCACACTATCCGCAACGTATGGCGCTATGGGCGATAAGAATATGGCCGCCTATTATGCCAATGAGGCAAAAAAATGGGAACAGGCCGGACAGAAGTAACTACATTTTGAACAACTTTTATGGGTAATCTTTTTGTATTGTGATCTTAATGCGTTTGAAGTAACTGCATAAACATCCATAACAACCTCTGATTTACTAATCAAAGGCATCTTATCAAACATTTGGCCTACCCTTGTTAGCTTTTAAGTAGTTTATTGGTCGCCACCTTCCCTTTCTATTTTACCATTAGGCTTTTTACGCATTTGCATGTTTGAGCCGACATTGGTTTAATTAAATTAACCATCATACTCTGCCCTTTTGATAAACAGAATTAGCCCAAATACGTGTAGCCTTGTTGAGTTCCTATAATGCTACTTTCGTAGTCATTTTATATCTGATTACTGAATTATAAAAGTCATTTATGGTTACGCAAAAAAAATCAGCGAAGCACACTGACATTTCCTTTTTCGAGAGTGGTGGTTCCGTCTAAGTATGTAGCTTCAATAACGTAGATGTAAACACCAACATCGACGGGAATGCCATTGAATGAACCATCCCATTTAACCGACGAACTGTATGACTCAAATACAAGTTGTCCCCAGCGGTTATAAATCCTTACGCTTGCATCTTTTAGATTCACAGCATAAAAATCAAACACATCGTTCCGGCCATCAGCATTGGGACTAAAAGCATTAGGGATATAGATTCCATTTTCACCATAACTGATGTCGACATTGCCAATAATAAAGCATCCGGCAGAATCGGTAATCGTTACGCTGTAACTTCCCGGTGCCAGATCTACAGCAGGGTTGCTGATTTGCGAAGGCGTTGTGTTCCAAATAAATGAGTAAGGTAGAGTACCTCCGATAACATTAGCTGTGGCGGTGCCATCGGTTTGACCGTATGTAACCGGAGTAGTAGCAAAACTGAGCGACATGCCCGCAGGTTCTATAATATTTGTTGAGGAAAAGCTACTGCATCCGTTGGCATCGGTTATGGTTACTGCATAAGTTCCGGCCGTAAGATTTTGTAAGGATGTGCCTGTGGCTCCGGGAACATTCCAGGTGTATTGGTATGGAGCTGTTCCTGCGGCAGGTGATGCCGTAACACTGCCATCGGTTTGCCCGAAGCAACTGATATTCGTTGTTTGTAGCTGTACATCCGGATTGGGATAAATGCTTACCAAAGTGGTATCAAAATCTTTACAGCCCTGAGCACTCGTTAGGGCAACAACATATTCCTGAGTACTATCTGCCGTGATGGTTAACGCACTTCCGGTACCAATACTGCTTCCATTGGCAAACCACTCGAAGTTTGATCCACCGGTGCCATTTGAGGTCAGTGCAACGGTACTGCCCTCACAAATGGTTTCATCGGGAGCGGCAACTACTTCAGGTCTAGGCTTTATGTTTATATTTTTTGTGTTATTTGCCTGTCCACATTGATTCAGGGCAAACACCGACACTTGGAATATGGAACTGGTATCGAAGACCACATAAAATTCATTGTTAGAAGCATTGATAATCGTTCCACCGTTGATATTCCATTCATAATAGGTTGCATCCTGGAATGGAACACTAAAGAGTATCGTGTCGCCAACGCAGGCCGGATTGGGTGAAGATATGTTGACGACAGGTACCGTAAGTACACTTACAAATACTGTATCAGACCAGGGCGAAAAACAATCATAACTATTTTCACGAACAATAAACCAGTAACTGCCGGCCGGTGTATTGGGGTTGAACTGTACGAGGAGCGGATTAAAATCCCAATAGAATGGCAGATTATTGTTCAATATCGGTGAATACCACTGGTATTTTGAAAGGGGATTGTATGGGTTAATGGTCAGGGACAAAATGGTTCCGGCACACAGTGCGGTATCGCTCTGAATAACCCCGGGAGGGTCCGGATTGGGGGCTCCTATAATCAATCGTATCAGGGTGCCTAAGGTGTCGTTGGGGTTGCTTGAATTCGTACTGATTATTCTGAGGTAATACATTCCTACTCCGGGAGGACCGAGCAAGGCAATGAGGTCATTAAGGCCGGGGATATTTAAGGTAAGTGTAGTATTGGTGCCTGCGGTTACAAATCCGAGGCCACCGGTATTTATCACGGTGTAAAATTGTGAGTTAAGTACCTGAACCTGAAATTGATTGCCGGGGCCATAGGCGGCGTTATTATTCCACGAATTAATTTCAAGAGAGATGGTTGTATCCACACCTTCGGTTGGGGTGATGCATAGTTTAATATCAACCATATCATTGGTAGTTACGTCGCACTCTCTGATACAGAACGGACCAAAGTAGTTGGCAGGAGGCGGTATTACGGAAGGCGATGTTGAAATCACGCGGATGTAGTAATTACAGCCGGGAGGCACACCCGGTATCAGGCCGCCCACACTGCCCGGAGGAGAGCCCAGCAAAGGGTCGTAGGCATTTGGATCGTTAATACTGCCAAGTAGGTATGGGTTGGTAAAACTGCCATTTACATCAGATAACTGCGCGATGTAGGCATTGTTGGAGTTGAATGCTCCTGTGGAGAAGAAGGGAACATCAATAACACTTTGATTGCACACGGTATCGGGTCCGAGGGTAACCGCAGGCTGAAGTGTGGTAATAGTATTCGGGCAGTCGATGATCTCTATACAAAAGCTGGCTTCGCCGGTAATTGCCGGAGGAGGAGCAACGCGGTTGATTCTTATTTTAAAACAATTACCAATCTGATTGGGCACCGTTACAGAAATGGCGCCGCTGGTTTGTCCGGTGCCAATATTGAATACACCCAAACTACTTCCCGGAGAAAAATTTCCTGATGCATTGGATATCTGCACTTCGTAGGTGCCGTCGCACAATGGATAACTCAATTCGTAAAACAGAACAAGGTTCGCCCCTTGACAAACCGGATTGGGAGACACATTAGTAATATTTATCTCAACGGGGTTATTGGTGTCGTAGGTTCCTACAGCAATGATATCATCAACCGCGAACGACATCGCAGAAACACCGGAATTGTTATTTGTCCAGCGGAAGCCAAAGCGTAAGTCCGGTTGATTCTCAAATACCGGCAAATTGATGACTTCATATTTCCATAAAGTTTGATTGTTGTATTGTAATTGTCCGCATTGCACCCAAGAGGCGCCGCCGTCGATACTGTAGTAAACGCGTCCATAGTCGGTGCTATTCCCCTCTGCCAGATAAAAGAAGGTGTATTTGATATCGATAAGACCAACGGTACAAAAACCATTAGTCATATAGGTAAACTGATCACTCATCGTGCCGCTGTTGTAATTTGTATTACTTGCGGTGGCCACATCCTGTTCATTATGGATATGAAGGTAGGGGCTATTGGGCGCCTGAGCGATTGTTCCGCTTACGGTTTGGTTCTGAGGTGTTGTGTTTGGATATACGACATTACCACTGTACTGATCATTAACCACCCATTTATTTGGTCCACTGCCGGAAGCAGGTCCACCACTGTTTAGGGTGAACGACGAATTGCCTGCATTGAAGTCTTCCTGAAACAGCTGTATGTTCTGTTGTGCAAGAACGGATGTGCCGCCGAGCAGAATAACAAGGGACACTAATAATCTGAAGAGTTGCAGGCTTCGCATATAGTAATTAAAAATCTTAGGAAATATAAAACAACTTTTCTCTAAATTAACATTAATGCTGATTTTTACAATGTGAAAAAGTTTTTAACCCTCTGTCTATTGATTCCTGTTTTCGTTCAGGCACAGCAAAAACGCGTACTTTTTATAGGAAACAGTTATACCTCTTACAATAATTTGCCTAACCTTGTTAAGTCGGTTGCGTTGTCCTTTGGGGATAGCCTTATCGTGGATTCTAACGTGCCCGGCGGCTATACATTTCAGCAACATTCCGGCAACGCAACAACCCTGCAAAAAATTGCTCAGGGCAACTGGGATTATGTGATTCTGCAGGCACAAAGTCAGGAGCCTTCATTTTCGCCGGCACAGGTAGCGGCGCAAACGTATCCCTATGCTAAGAATCTGTGCGACTCCATCAGGTTTTATAATCCTTGCACGGAGCCGGTTTTTTACATGACCTGGGGGCGTAAAAACGGCGATGCCTCCAATTGTGCGGCCTATCCGGTTATTTGCACCTACGAAGGCATGCAAATGCGCCTCAGGCAGAGTTATCTGGAGATGGGTGATGATAATAATGCCACCGTTGCTCCGATTGGTGTTGCCTGGAAAAAAGTTCGCGACACCGATTCTACAATCAATCTGTACAACGCAGACGGAAGTCATCCTTCTTTATGGGGCTCCTACCTTGCCGCCTGTGTATTTTACTCAACGCTGTTTAATAAAAATTGTCAGGGGGCATGGATACCTGCATCGCTTAACGCAGATACCGCACAACTCATTCAAAGCATTGCTTCATCTGTAGTGTTGGATAGTTTACCTAAATGGTATTTAGGTAATCTGCAGGTGCCGGCATTCAGCGCTACGGTCAATGGCTATACGGTAACGTTTACTGATAACTCCATTAATCCGGGTGCTGTAAGCTGGGAATTTGGAGATGGCAACAACGGAGAGGGCGCAAGCATTCAGCATACTTATGCCGACAGTGGCTGGTACTCCTTTACCCACACAATAACCAATGCCTGTTTTTCTGATTCGAATACCGAGTCAATTTATATTGCTTACAGTCCTCAGACCGCATTAACACATCCGGATACACAAACACAGTTATTTGTTCGTAATCATCAGATTTTCGTCCAATCGGATATTGCATTACACCATGTAATGATTACGGATTTAGCCGGTAGACAACAGTTCTGTATAGTATCAGGTCATTCTTGGCAATCATCCGAACTGCATCCCGGAGTATATCTGGTTCAACTGACTACAGCAGATGGCTCACACATAACCGGAAAATTGTATATCGGTAATTAACTCTTTACTTTACTTTTCAGCGGTGATTTTGTTCCGCTGATTTCGTGCACCTCAGCTCTGATATCGCCAATAAGGATGGGTGATTTTACCAGTACCGGTATTTTATTTTCATCGTCTGTAACATAAACGGTCATTTCTTCACCGCCCTTAAATACGGTTCCCTTAATCAATAGCGGTTTGAATACTATGCAGTTGTATGTACCTGATTTAACTGAAATTTTTTCTTTTCCGATATACCTAACATAAAGCGGATGCACCACATCGTCGAGGAATACGGTAATGGGTACCGTATCATTCTTTTTGTATTTGTTCCAGTCGATACAACGGGTATAATAAATAGCCGACATAATATCCTGTGTGCAGGACGGTATGTCATACGTGCCTTTGAGCGACGTGGCTTTACCCTGATCGTGTTTGAAGGTTACATTCTGATAAAAAGAGGCATTGCCTTCGTTCACATCACGAACGAATTTATAAGGCATCAGCGATTCCTTGTCAAAATAGCTTTCGTAGGTATCGCGCACTTTAAATAACCAGTCATACGATTTGTACGTGTAGCCGTATCCCTTTGCGTGATATACTTCACGGTTGCCGTATTTGGCATTATCCAGCGTAAATACCACCTCACCGGCACTTAGCCATAGGGCTCCCCATTTGTAGGCAATCTTATAGGTTACCTTTTCGCCGCTTGCCAGAGCAGTGTTTCGAACATCACATAGCTTATCGTGGGTTGATTTCCACGAAAATGCCGTTATACCGATAATCAGTAATAGCAGTATGCTGATTCGGGTTGTTTTCATATTGAGTCAGAACGTGTTTAATTGGTTCTTGGTATAGATTAAAGAAAAAATAATGCCATGTATTAAGGATATGTACAATGATACCGATAAACGTGGACTATTCATAAACACAATTAGTAAGTAACCGTATAACTTGCCCCTTGAACATGATACAAAAAATACCCGTGGCAAGAATAATAGCCGGCATTGATCCGGGAACCAATGTTTTCGGATACTCTGTTATAGCGTGCCACGGTCGTGCGATTCGACTGTTGAGTATGGGCGTCATGCAACTGGATAAATACGACAATCCTTATGATAAACTCAAACGAATTTATGAAGGTGTGCATCGTTTAATTCAGAGTTATCAACCACACGAATTTGCTATTGAAGCACCATTTTTTGGTAAGAACGTACAATCCATGCTCAAGCTGGGCAGAGCTCAGGGTGTAGCCATAGCCGCCGCGGCCGCTCACGAGTTACCCATAACGGAATACTCGCCCAAAAAAGTGAAGCAATCCATAACAGGTAATGGCAGTGCAACCAAGGAACAGGTCTCTGCGATGTTGTTAAGCATTTTGGAAATAGAACGACAACCCCGTTTCTTCGATGCCACCGACGCACTGGCTGTGGCGGTTTGTCATAGTTATCAGCAATTGCCGGCCATAAAAAAAACCAGAAAGTCTGCCTCCAAAAAAAGCAGTAGCTGGCAAAAATTTATAGATGATCATCCGGACCGGATTGTAAAGAAATAATTACAGATTACTGCGTATCAGCCTGGCCATAGCTTCAAGCGCTTGCTGTGTTGGTTGTAATTTGGGTTGGGTAAAGTTGATATCGTTTACCGTATTCAGGGGCACCAGATGGATGTGGGCATGAGGCACTTCAAGACCAATTACGGCAATGCCTATCCGTTTGCAGGGGACACTCTTTTTAATGGCAAAACTGACCTTACGGGATAGCCGCATCAAATCATTTAAGGTCGCTTCATCCAGATCAAACAACTCGTCTACTTCCTTTTTGGGTACAACAAGAACGTGGCCATTTACCAGCGGCATTATGTCCAGAAATGCCAGACTGTGTTCGGTTTCTGCAATATGGTGACACGGTATGTCGCCCTTAATTATTTTTGAAAAGATGCTTGGCATTGGTTTGATTTAAAGTCAAAAATAAATGAAACCATTGGTTGTCGCTTTATTGCTGTGGTTGAATGATTTTAATTGATAGGCATCAGCATTTTAATTGCAGAACCTTACATTTGCAAATCGTTAAAAAATAATCGTTATGGATTTCTCACAGGATGAACAACTCGACATTATAACTCAAAGTGTGCGTGAATTTGCGCAAAAAGAAATAAAGCCTCATGTTATGGACTGGGACGAACGGCAGTACTTTCCCAAAGAGCTCTTTCACAAGTTTGGAGAAATGGGTTGGATGGGCGTTCTGGTTCCCGAAACCTATGGCGGAAGTGGTCTCGGCTATCAGGAATACATCTCCATAATTGTAGAAGTATCCCGTGTTTGCGGATCGGTAGGCCTCTCGCTTGCAGCGCATAACTCCCTGTGTACCGGGCATATCCTGCAGTTTGGCAATGAAGAGCAAAAGAAAAAATGGTTACCTAAACTAGCCAGTGGTCAGCACATTGGGGCTTGGGGACTTACAGAACCCAATACCGGTTCTGATGCCGGCAATATGAAATGTGTGGCACATCGCGATGGCGATCATTGGGTTATCAACGGAGCTAAATGCTGGATTACTCATGGTAATACCGGCGATGTAGTGGTTGTTATGGCACGCACCGGCGAACCACGCGACAGTCACGGTATGACGGCATTCGTTGTTGAACGAGGCACACCGGGATTATCAGCCGGAAAAAAAGAAAATAAACTGGGTATGCGCGCTTCGGAAACTACAGAAGTTATATTTGATAACTGTCGTATTCCTGCCGCTAATATGCTGGGTAAAGAAGGCGACGGATTTATTCAGGCTATGAAAATTCTCGATGGCGGACGCATTTCCATAGCTGCGCTCTCACTCGGTATTGCCTACGGTGCCTATGATGCGTCACTGAAATATGCCAAAGAGCGTCATCAGTTCGATCAGCCTATTGCCAACTTTCAGGGGATAGCATTCAAACTGGCCGATATGAAATCGCAGATTGATGCCGCCGAATTACTCACTCGCCAGGCGGCAGATTTAAAAAACCGCGGCGAAAAATGTACCAAGGAGTCTGCAATGGCGAAGTATTATGCTTCGGAAGTAGCCGTTAAAGTTTCTACCGATGCCGTACAAATTTTTGGTGGCTACGGCTATACCAAGGAGTTTCCGGTAGAAAAGTTTTATCGTGATTCTAAGTTATGTACCATTGGTGAAGGCACATCTGAAATTCAGAAACTGGTCATAGCCAGAGAGGTGTTAAAATAAAGAATCATATTAATTTATAAATAAAAAAAGGCTTCCAACCGGAAGCCTTTTTCTGTTACGGGTATGGTTTATGTGTTATTCAATAATTAGTTTGAGCGTTTGTTGTTTGTTGCCTGTAGTAATCTCCACCATATATATGCCGGCCTTTAGGTCTGCTATGTAGCAGGGTATCGAATGAGCTCCTTTATTTACAGTTTTTGTTTCGGTGCGCACGGTGCGACCCAATATGTCGGCAATGTTAATGATTATGTTCTGATCTTTAACAGAATGCAGTGCTATGTAAACAACCTGATCTGCCGGATTGGGATAAAGCGATACGTTAGGGGTACTGAATCCTTCGGCCATACGAAGGGGTGCAGTACTGAACGAGTAGGTGCCCGAGTATGCAGAAAACTCTTCAGGATTATTATTGCACTTGGAACGAATCTGAACGTCGTATCCGGTAGCCGGAGTCAGATTATTCAGCACAACGCTTTCGGCATTGCCATCATTAACAAATACATTCGACCAGGGTGTTGTACCTGTAACCCGATAACGGATATTATACTGAATAACATTTGCGGCCGGTGCCCAGGTAAGGATGGCAGAGTCTGAAGCGATAATACTACTTTCAATGAATAATGGCGCCAGACATTGTATACCCTGCGTGGTGAGTGTAGTGAATGAGAAAATAGGGGATAATTGTTGCGATAATACAGAACCGTTTTGAGAGCATTGGGTTCTGATGCGCACCTGATAGGTGGTGTTGGGTTCAAGATTTGTGAATGTATAAGAGGATGTGGGAGCATTCACAATCTTGGTAATTTGAGTCGATGAACCATTTTTCTTTAACAGGAGCCTGTATTTTGTGGCGCAATCCAGGCCGGGCCAGTTTACCACTACCGATGTAGAGGTAGTGAATCCGAAGGATAAGGAATTGACTTTAGGGCAAGTGCTGCTATTCAGTACCTTAATCCCGGTTGCCGAAGTGCCATTGGCATCGGTAACGGTGAGGGTATAGGTGCCCGGAATCAGGTTGTTAAGAATTGGTGTTGTGGCTCCGTTGTTCCACAGATAGGTGTAACTTCCTGCTCCGCCACCGGCACTGGCTGTTACGCTTCCGTTAGACAAGCCACAACTTGGTTGTGTTGCGCCAATTGTAACGTTTAAAGGCAGAAGTTGTGCTACTGATTTCGCAATCAGTATAACAAATAGTGTTAGAGTGAGTAGTGCTTTTTTCATTTTCTGGTGATTTTAGTTAGAATAAAAAAGTGGCCAAATGTATGGCAATATGATTGATAATCAATAGCTAACCAATTTTTTTTCGACGAATGGTATTGAAGGCGTAATGATGTTAAGGGATTCGTTAGGCCGAACATTAACAGGAAAATATTGTTGTTTTTTGATAAATAAGCAAGATTTATCCAAAGCCGACCACTTTGTATGGCAAACAGATAAAGCGCACTCAAACGATCTGATCCTCAACATGTAATAATTATTTAACTATGAAAACCCTTCGCCTTATACTTGGAGATCAGCTCAATCTAAATCATCAATGGTTCAGCAAGCCGAATCAGGATGTTAGTTATGTTATGATGGAGATTCGTTCGGAAACCGACTATTGTCGCCATCACATCCAGAAAGTTGCTTCTTTCTTTCTGGCTATGCGAAATATGGCTGAGGTATTACGAGATCGGGGACATCAGGTTATCTACTATGATATACTGCACCCCGAAAATCAACAATCCTTTACAGCAAATATCAAACAACTGATTCTTACGCATCACGTTGAAAAATTTGAATATCAGTTACCGGATGAATATCGTGTCGATCAGGAGCTAAACAATCTGGTTCGCGACATTGGTATTCCGGCGGAGCCATTTGATACCGGGCATTTCTTTACAACGCGTTACGAGCTCAAAGACATGTTTGCCTCATCAAAGACCTATCTGATGGAAACATTCTATCGTGCCATGCGACGCAAACATCAAATGCTGATGCAGGCGGCTAAGCCGGTTGGAGGGCAGTGGAATTTTGATAAAGAGAACCGTAAAAAGTTACCAAAACAAGCGGTAGTGCCTCAGCCATTTTCGGTTTCGAATGATGCCGGAACTATCTGTCGTGATTTGGAAAAAGCGGGTGTGGTTACCATAGGTTCCATGCAAAATCAATCCATACCGTGGCCGGTAACCCGCGAACAGGCATTGGCCTCTCTGGACTATTTTTGCAGGTATCTCTTGCCTGAGTTCGGAACCTATCAGGATGCGATGTCGGTAAAAAGCACCACGCTTTATCACTCGTGCCTTTCGTTTGCCCTGAATGTGAAACTGATAAGCCCGCTCGAAGTTATTGAACGCGTAATCGGCGAATGGGAACAACATACCGAGTCGATCACGCTTGCGCAGGTTGAAGGATATGTTCGTCAGATACTCGGTTGGCGTGAGTTCATGCGTGGCGTTTACTGGGCCAGAATGCCCCAGTATGCTTCGATGAATTATTTTAATCATCGCCGCTCTTTACCGCAATGGTACTGGAACGGACAAACTAAAATGAACTGCCTCCATCACGCCATTAAACAGTCATTGCAAACAGGATATGCCCATCATATTCAGCGCCTCATGCTGACCGGCAATTTTGCCCTGCTGGCCGGCATTGAACCCTCCGAAACCGATGCCTGGTATCTGGGTATTTATATTGACGCCATCGAATGGGTGGAAATAACCAACACCAGAGGTATGAGTCAGTTTGCCGATGGCGGTTTGCTGGCAACTAAACCTTATGTGAGTTCAGCGAACTATATTGATAAGATGAGCGATTACTGCGGCTCTTGTTTTTACAAACCCAAACAGAAAACCGGAGAGGGCGCCTGCCCGTTTAACGCCTTGTACTGGCATTTTTATAACAGGCACCGTGAGCAACTGCAATCCAATCCGCGTATCGGGATGATGTATAAGGTATGGGATGGAATTGATATGCAGGAGCAGGAAAAAATCTGTGCTCAGGCCGAACATTATCTAAATACCATAGAACAGTTATGAGGAGCACCATTGTGTGGTTTCGCAATGATTTACGTTTGCACGACAATGAAACCGTAACCCGTGCCCTAGAAGAAAACGAAGAGGTGTGCTTTGTCTATATCAAACCAAAGGAAAATCAAAACAACCCGATAGCAGCAATTGCTTATCCGTTTCGTCATCAGGAACAATTTCGATTGGAGTGCCTGCACGACTTACAATCACAGTTAAGTAAACGCGGAGCAGTGTTGAACTACTACGAAGGAAATGCACCGGATATACTTATGAGCCTGTGTGATAAACATCACATCAGTACCATCTATACGGGTGCTGAATATGCGCACGATGAGCTAAAGGAAGAGGCTGCGCTGTCGCAACACATTACGCTGAAGCGCTACCACACCTCCACACTCGTTCATCCTCAACAACTGCCATTTGAAATATCCAAATTGCCCGATGTATTTACCTCTTTCAGAAACAACGTGGAGAAAGGCTTTCAACTTACTCCATTATTTCGTGTTCCGGAGCAAATTCAATCTCATCAATTGAGTTTGATGAGTACAGCTATTCCTCCATTATCATCAAACCATACCAATAATAAACACGACATACATTTCAAAGGCGGACGAGCCGCAGCATTGCAACGCATACAGCATTATTTTTTCGACAGTAAATGCATTAGCCGGTACAAACAAACACGTAACGGATTGTTAGGAATGGATTATTCTTCCAAGTTTTCTCCCTGGTTGTCCGCCGGCTGTATATCGCCGCGCGAAATTTATGCGCAACTGTTACGCTACGAACAACAATATGGAAGTAACGAGTCAACATACTGGTTAAAATTTGAATTGCTGTGGCGCGACTATTTCCGATATGTAATGATGAAATACGGCAACCGATTATTTTATGCATCGGGCATACGAAATATATCAGGCCAATACTCCATCGATTGGAACTTGTTTAATAAGTGGTGTATCGGAAATACAGGTGAACCCTTTGTGGATGCCAACATGCGCGAACTCTGGCACAGCGGATTTATGAGCAACAGAGGCAGGCAAAATGTGGCCTCTTATCTGGTTCATGATTTACACATAGACTGGCGTTGGGGTGCCGCCTGGTTCGAACGCTTACTGATTGATTATGATGTGTACAGCAACTATGGCAACTGGCAATATGTGGCCGGTGTAGGCAACGACCCGCGCGAAGGCCGTAAATTCAACATTAAACGACAACAGGAAATGTATGATGCCGAAGGGGCTTATGTTGATTATTGGTTAAAGTGACATATTATTTTATCTCACCACACATATCTTCCGGCTTCACCCATTCGTCAAATTGCTCCGCAGTGAGATAACCCAAGGCTATGGCTGTTTCTTTTAAGGTGCTGCCGTTCTTGTGCGCGGTCTGTGCTATTTCGGCGGCTTTGTAATAACCTATTTTGGTGTTCAGCGCGGTAACCAGCATTAAGGAGTTGTTTACGTGCTTGTTGATGTTATCGTAAAGAGGTTCCAAACCTACAGCACACTTATCATTAAACGACACACATACATCACCAATCAATCGAGCCGAGTGCAGGAAGTTGTAGATCATCATCGGTTTAAACACATTCAGCTCAAAATGTCCGGTGGCACCACCAATATTTATGGCCACATCATTGCCCAGCACCTGTGCCGCCACCATCGTCATGGCCTCGCACTGCGTGGGGTTAACTTTTCCGGGCATAATAGAAGA
>BJGO01000015.1 GCA_014190535.1 Bacteroidota bacterium
GTTTGTTACCCCAACTATAGATTTCACAGGAGTTAGCTCCCCTAAATTAAATTTCAAGGTAGCATTTGCACAAAGAACTACAGCCGATGCCGACAATTTAAGAGTTTTCGCTTCAATTGACTGCGGAAAAACATGGACATTACGATACAGCAAATCAGGAACCAGCCTGTCAACTACTTCTGGAGTAGTAACATCATCATTTAATCCATCAGCGGCACAATGGCGTCAGGAGAGTATTAATTTAAGCGCCTATGCGGGTCAGGATAATGTCAGGTTTAAGTTTCAGTTTGCCTACAAAGGCGGTAATAACATCTTGGTTGATGATATTAATTTTGGTTTAACCACAACCTCTGTAAACGATATGTCGCGCGATATTGCCTTATCTGTGTTTCCTAATCCCGTTGCCAACAATCAAATAGCTGTTTCTTTCAACCTTCAGGAAAATAGTACCATATCGGTAACTATGTACGCTGTTGATGGACGTGAAACGACCTTACTGACAAATCAGGAGTTGAAAGCAGGTCATCAGTTATTGCAATTACCCGTTGGAAATCTTCCGGCAGGCACGTATATCCTTAATATACGGGATGAGCGTAATAATAATTACAGTAAACAAGTTATCGTTCGGTAAGCAGAACCGGTTCATTTGGGCAAGAATAAATTAAAGCATTTTGCCGAGATGCTCGCCTTCGATAATGTGTATCAGGGCAATCCCGGATTTAAAGGTCACTGGCGCGAAGAAACCTTTAATAACAACCACCCTATAACACTGGAGTTGGCCTGTGGTAAAGGTGAATACACAACCGGCATGGCTGAACGCAAATTCGATGGAAATTACATTGGCATAGACATCAAAGGTGCCCGCATTTATACCGGCGCAAAACTTGCGCTCACAAAACCATTACCTAATGTAAGATTTATCCGCGCTCAGATTGATCATTTGCCGGATTACTTTGATCAACAAGAGATTGATGAAATATGGATAACCTTTGCTGATCCACACATTCCCAAAAGAAGTGCTAAGCGAAGACTGACTAGCCCAAAATTCATTAATATATATCGTAAGTTCCTCAAATCCGGCGGAACCATCAATCTGAAAACCGATTCCGATTTATTGTATAATTATACATTGGAAATTATCGAAGAATTAAAATTAAATCTGATATATCATAACAATAATATCTATGCAGGCGAGCTGGTAGATGATCGCTTAAGCATAAAAACATTTTATGAAAGCAAACATCTCGCCGACAACAGAACAATAAAATACATTAAGTATCAATTAGATTAATATTCAGCGCATCGAAATTCACTACTGTTTATTCCAGGAAACTGTACCGTCTTTCTCGTCTTTCAGTTGAATGCCGGCATTGATCAGTTTATTTCGAATCGCATCACTCGTTGCATAATCTTTTTTTGCCTTTGCTTCTTTTCGAAGTTCAATAAGAATCTGAATAGTTTGATCCAGCGCGTTATCATCCCCGGCGGCCAAAGTAGAGGGCTTCAAAGCTAAAATGTCGTTTATGAAAAACGTAAAAGTCGATTTGGTTTGATTGAAAATGTCCTCAGAAATAACCGACCAAGGCGTCTGTAGGTTTTTAAGCGCATTGAAACGAGATGCTAGTTCAAACAACGTAGCTATTACTTGGGCTGTGTTCAAATCATCATTCATCTGTTCAACTAAGGCATTTGACAAATTTTTAAATTCCTGGTCCTGACTGCCCTGAGTTATTGCCCCCGGATGATGCAGATTATGCAATGATGCCAATGTATTAATAAGTCGCTCAAATCCTTTCTCAGCAGCCATAAGGGCTTCATTTGAAAAATCAAGTGTGCCTCGGTATTGCGTTTGCAGAATAAAAAAACGTACTACCATCGGATGAAAAGCCTGTTTCAGCTCCGGATGATTACCAAAAAAAAGTTCTCGCAGGGTAATAGTGTTGTTATAACTCTTGCCCATTTTGCGCCCATTGATGGTAATCATATTATTATGCATCCAATATTTCACAGGCTCTTTACCTGATGCCGTTTTACTTTGCGCTATTTCGCTCTCGTGGTGAGGAAACTGAAGATCCATGCCACCACCGTGTATATCGAACTGAGCGCCGAGATATTTAGTTGCCATTGCAGAACACTCAATATGCCAGCCCGGAAACCCTTCGCCCCAAGGAGAATTCCATCGCTGAATATGTTCCGGAGGGGCATTTTTCCAAAGAGCAAAATCGGCAGAATGACGCTTCTCGTCTTGTCCGTCCAAATCGCGACTACCGGAAATCATCTCATCCAATACACGGCCGCTTAGCCTCCCGTAATCATTATTCTTTGCATATTGTATAACATCAAAATAAACGGAACCATTGCTTACATAGGCCAAGCCCTTGTGCATGATTTCCTGAATCATATCAATTTGTTCTACAATATGTCCGGTTGCTGTAGGTTCTATACTTGGTCGAAGGCAATTCAACTCGTCCATCATATCGTGATATAAATTCGTATACTTCTGGACAAGTTCCATAGGTTCCAGCTGTTCCAGCTTGGCTTTTTTACCAACTTTATCTTCAGCCTCACGGCCCTCCTCTTCAAAATGACCGGCATCGGTAATGTTGCGAACATAACGCACCTTATAACCAAGATGCATCAACCATCTGTATAGCACATCAAATGTAACATAAGGTCGCGCGTGCCCCAGATGGCTTTCGCCGCTTACCGTAGGTCCACATACATACATGCCAACATATGGAGGATTTAGTGGTTGAAACTCCTCCTTCTGTCTGCTTAGAGAATTAGTAATATATAGTTTGTTCATAAGTTTTGTAAAAATAGATAATGCCCTTTTATTGGTCGCTTAATTATGCTCAGCAGGTATGAGCAATTCTTTAATTTTTTGATATCAAAACGATACAACCATTAATTCTTATTAAGTTTACGGAATCAAAAAACGTAAAAAACATGAAACGAAGCGCTAAAGCTCATTGGGAAGGCACCGGTAAAGAAGGAAAGGGCCATCTCACTACAGATAGTACTGTTTTGAATCAATCACAATATTCATACTCAACACGTTTTGAAAATGGAGTTGGAACCAATCCTGAAGAATTAATTGCCGCCGCCCATGCCGGTTGCTTTAATATGAAACTCAGCTTTTTATTAACGGGAGCAGGACATCCCGCAAAAGCACTGGATACAACCTGTGAAATAACTATGGAGAGTGGAAGCATTACTCAGTCGCTGTTAATTCTAAATGCAAATGTTCCAGGAATTGATGCTCAGGTATTTGAAGGTTTGGTTAACGATGCCAAGTTAAATTGCCCGATATCCAAACTTTACAATACGACGATCACGCTGGAATATAGTCTGAACAACTAATCACAGTTAGCAACTGCGTCTACTCCATATCGCGACCAACATTGGCGCATACCAAGGCATTGCCCTTAAGCACAGGCACAACTGTTGTTAGATCCGGTCGTAGACAATATTTAATATCATTAACCACGCCGAATCGAGCAAGTCGCCGGTAATGTGATGATTGCTTCATAAAATGCATCATATTCCTTCGGGAATTGAGATACAATTTTTCAGCGGCAAAGGCAGCATCGCTATCAACATGAAAAAACTCTTTAAGGTGATGCACTACCGCACCGGCAAATACTGTGTCTTCAAGATTAAACTTATCACGCCATCCGCTACAGAGCAATAACGTATCTCGACTCTCCGCAGTGATCCATTTAGTAAGAGCCGTGAAGTTCAGAAAGCCACCAACAATAACCTTATAGGCCCCTTTGCTCATTTCAATGGCTCTCGTGCCATTGGTTGTGGTAAGCACTAACGTTTTGCCATTAACAACACCATCCATGAATTCGAATGGAGAGTTACCATAGTTAAACCCCTCCACTTTCTGTCCTCCGCGCTCACCTGCGAGTATATGATTGGGTTTATCCTTGTAAGATAAACACTCCTCTATGCTTTCAACCGGAATCACACGCTCTGCGCCTTGGTCCAGCGCAACAGTCATTGTTGTAGTTGCTCGTAAAACATCAATAACCACCACCACCTTGCCCTCCAGCGGGTAAAGAGACAATAAATTTGGTGTCAGAATGACATCTAATGTTGATTTATCCGGCATTACTCTGATTTTTTGTTAATAAAAGGTAACCTGACAATTAAGGCCTTAAGGTCTTTATCTCTTACACGAATAAACAGCTCTGCTCCGATTTGAGCATTTGCTGAAGAAACATAGCCCATCCCTATAGCCTTTTGGAGAGTTGGTGATTGTGTTCCGGAAGTAACTACCCCTATGACCTTGCCGGTTGCATCAACAATCTCGTAGCCATGACGAGGTATGCCGCGATCAATCATTTCAAAAGCGACCAACTTACGATTGGTTCCGTCCTTCTTTTGGTTTTCAAATAATGTTTTTGAGATGAACGCTTTGTTAAATTTTGTAATCCAGCCTAAACCAGCTTCAATAGGAGAGGTGGTGTCATCAATATCATTTCCATACAGACAAAAACCCATCTCCAGACGTAAGGTGTCTCTTGCACCTAATCCGGCAGGTTTGATACCGTAATCAGCGCCGCTCTCAATTATTTTATTCCAGATATATGCGGCATCAGAATTTTCAAAATACACTTCAAAACCACCGGCACCGGTATATCCCGTATTCGATATCAGCACATTTTTAATGCCTGCAAATTCGCCTTTCATAAAACTATAATAAGGGATGTTGCTAAGGTTTAATGAAGTGAGGGGTTGTAAGACATGTATTGCTGCGGGCCCCTGAACAGCCAATAGGGCCGTTCGGTCACTAATATTATGCATCTCCACACCATTGGTGTTATGTTTTAATATCCAGTTCCAGTCTTTATCGATGTTGGATGCATTAACAACAAGCATCCACTCGTGCTCTCCAAGACGATAAACTAACAAATCATCGATGATTCCGCCTTGATCATTTGGAAGGCAAGAATATTGAACTTTCCCCGGAGTCAGCTTCGATGCATCATTAGATGTTATATATTGAATTAAATCCAGAGCGTGCTCTCCCTTTAAAATAAACTCACCCATGTGCGATACATCAAATATTCCTACTGAATTTCTGACTGCGTGATGTTCATCGTTTATCCCGGAATAAGAGATTGGCATTTGATAACCTGCAAAGTGTGCCATCTTGGCTCCCAGCGATATGTGTATATCGGTAAGTGGTGTGTTTTTCATAATGGATGTTACGAGCGCAAAAGTATAGATATGCATAGAAATAATTGCTTTATTCAGTTTTTAATAATATCGGTGTTTTTTAATAAATTGGATAACATAATGCATATGAGCTCAAAGCCACTGATAAATCTTGAACTTCTTAAAACAATAACCGGGGCAGATTCTGCGCTTATGAAAATATATATATCAACGTTTATTGTAACAGCCGGGCCGAGCTTGTCATCATTGAAGCTTTGTTTGTCAGAAAAAAATTGGAAACGCATGAAAAGCGTTGCACACTCCTATAAGCCGCAGGTGGCCTATATGGGTATCAGGGAGTTGGTGGATAAGATCCAAAAAATAGAAGACTTTGCCGCGACCGAAACCAATCTGGAACAACTACCCGAACTGATCCATGAGGTAAATCTTCTTTCATTATTAGCAATAGATGAGCTGAATCAATATATTAAAATGCAATGAGGTGTATTCAATATCTTTGCTTGAAGGTTATCTAACATGTCAAAAACAAAAAAAATATTTTTAGTAAACACAGATCCCTCACAAAATGAAATGCTCAAGGCATATATCAATGAGCACTTTAAATTCGAAATAGTAACATTTACAAATATCGAAGATGCTATTCGAAATCTTGACTTGCCGCCAAATGTTATTATTCTCGACTATGCAATGCTTGATGTGTCAAGTGCCCTGTTATTTAAAAAATTTAAAAAATCCGCTCCCGCTTGTTTTTTAATCGCACTTTCAGACGATGACCGACTGGAGACAATATCTGAAGCCTATCAGCAAGGTTTCTATGAAATAATTTCAAAAAAATCAGTCGGTTACATAAGAGTAAAAAATTCGCTGACTCACATCCTGAATGTTATTCGATTAAATAAAGCACTTGCATTCTATAAAAAGTTGGCATGGGTAATTATAGGCTTTATCATTTTGGCCTTAACTATTTTTATTCTTTATAATCATTATTATGTAAACACGCCATCAACACAATCATTTTAATCAATTTAAAATTCATACTATTTGAAACAGATTCAATTTGGCATAATAGGATGTGGTTATATCGGAACCCGACACGCTAAACACATTGCAGCTAACCCTTTTGGTATATTGAATGCGGCTTACGATAACCGTATCGATCAGGCCAATACGTTCCATAAACAATTTAATAACTGTAAGCTTGCAACGGACCTGGAAGCTTTGTTAAATATTAATGACATTGATGTGGTCAATGTCTGCACGCCTAATGGACTTCACTTTGAACACGCGCTTCAGGTGCTTAAATCTGGAAAACATGTGGTCATAGAGAAACCTATATGTTTGAAATCTGAAGAAGCCAGACAATTAATTGAACTTGCTAAAACGAACAATCTCAGAATTTTTGTTGTAAAGCAAAACAGGTATAATGCACCGGTACAGGCACTGAAGCAATTGATCAAAGAAAATCGATTGGGCAAACTGTTTATGGTTTCTGTTAACTGCTTTTGGAACCGAAATGCAGAATATTATCAGCGGTCTGACTGGAAGGGCAAAAAAGATCTCGACGGTGGAACACTATATACGCAATTCAGTCATTTTATTGACATATTCTATTATTTGTTTGGGAATATAGATCAGATCAGTGGATGTGTGACCAATGCCAATCATGAAGGGTTAATTGAATTTGAAGATACCGGCTCATTTACCTTTACGTTTAATGATCATGCTATTGGCTCATTGAATTACACCACCACAAGCTATGAAAAAAATATGGAGGGTTCAATCACAGTATTTGCTGAAAACGCTACGATAAAGTTGGGGGGGCAATATCTTAATAAGCTGGAGTATCAGCGCACAGCAGGTTTTGACATTACCAATCTCCCGGAGGAAGGGCCGGCTAATGATTACGGCTATTATCAGGGCTCAATGTCTAATCACGACAAGGTGATACAGAATGTAATTGAAACCCTTAATGGAAATGATGAAGTGATGACCAGTGCCGAGGATGGTATGTGTGTGGTTGATATTATAGAACGAATGTATGCTGCCGCAAAACGAGTTTAACATCCGATCAAATAATACATACAAGTCGTAAAATAATTTCTTAACCAAGGTACTGAGGCTATAATTACATTTTGTTTTCTGGCCTTGAGCCCGAACTTGTATTGATATATTGGATTAATCAAATAATAGGTTCGCTTAAGTATCGACATGTTGGCCGATTTAATGCATTTTTCAAATCGTTCAATGCTTATTCCGGTTTCTTTAACCTCCATCAGTTCATCAATATGAATCGAGCTTTCGCCGCCCCACGTTAAAATACTCCGGTAAAGTGGTCGCGGCAGAAGATGCATATAAGGCAGTTTAGCGAGCACCTTATTCTTGCAAATTTGTTGATGCCCGCCAAAGGGCATTTGCCAGGGAGGAAATCCAAAAAAAATAAGACCTCCCGGTCTCAAAAACTCTCTTAGCTTTTTAATAATTTTCTCTTGATCATGAATGTGTTCAATAACATCCTTGAGCACAATCAAATCAAAAGACGCTTTATATTGTTGAGCGAAAGCCTCGTCATAAATATTTTTTGAAATAATTAATGCCGCACCCTCATCTATTTCTTTCTTCAAAAAATCTTTAGCCAGATTGGCGCGGTATTCAGTCAATTCAACACCTATTCCCGATAAGCCCCGGTTTAAAAATGCTTTTAGCACTCCGGCTTCGGCACATCCAACCTCAAGTACGCGCATATCGGTTTGCAAAGGTCTTACAGACTCAATAAATGGAAGCACATACGCCTCTGCATTATCAGTCTGCTGTTTAAAGTAAACCTGCTTGTCTTTATGAAATTCATACATGATTTAACGTGTTAAGGGACGCCGCTGTTGTTTGTATTAGCTGATGATATTCTTTTTTGTCGTATTCGTTCTATCGGCAATAAAACTACTTTAAGCAGAGTAAAAGATAACAATAGGGTTACGACTAAACCGCCTCCCTGGATCCAGGACTGATTGATATTTAAAACCGACAATAAATATGAGAGGATGCCAATACATACATAATGGGATAAATACACCGGATAGGAAAGTTCGCCAATGAAGCGGTCCCACGACCAGGAGCCAGATAATTGAAAAATAAAGGGTATGGACACTACAGAAAAAACAACATAGATATAATAGCCCAAATCAAGATTCTGTTGGAAAATATATCCGTTAAACAAGGTCGTTGGTATCCATAATGCCAATAGCATTATAGCAAGTCTTTTTGAGTAGTATCGGTGAAAATATTTTTCATAAATCTTGTACACGAGAACACCTGCAATAAAATAGATTAAACCGCTTAGAATAAAGCGATGCCCCCAGGGGCCAAATGCAAGACCGCTCCATCCGATCAATTCTTTAACGCCTATACAGAATAAAAATAAAAGAGCAACAACCTTCCAAGATCTACCGGCATAAAATGGAGCAAGGAGATAAAACGTTATTTCCATTCCTATACTCCACGCTGGTGGAATCAGTGAATATAAATTACCCGATATCGCCTGTGGATTTGTGTGAATTAAAAATGTTTGACCATCATAAAACGTAATAAAACTTAGTGTAGACTGTAACAATATAAACAGATTAGAAAAAATGATTATGAACCATCCAATCCAATCAGGGTGATGACTGCCGTTTATAATGTGCGTTAGAAAAAATGGACTGTCGTAAAATAAATACCCTGTTAGGCTAACGACAATGGTTAAAATGAGAATCAACCAATATAAAGGATAAAGCCGCAAGAATCTGTTCGAATAGAATAACCATAAACCATTATCCATTTTAAGGTATTTTTTATTAAGGATCAGGGCCATATAAAACCCGGAGATAACAAAAAAAATCCTTACTGCCGTGGAGCCGCTGGGAAACTGGAAAAAAAAGAGCGTTTTGGTATGGGTGGCTAGTACAGCAATTGCCAACAATAATCGAATTAGCCCCATGTTGCTCCTGTATAGTTAAATTGTATAGGCGATCGGTGAATTAAATCGTTCTTGGTTAAAAATTGAATGACCGTTAAAATGATTATCGATTGCAGGGATTAATTACTGGATAATGATTCGAGTACGTTTGTATGTAACATGTTCAGCATTATTCAACTCAACAAAATAAACCCCAGGGTTATTGATGTGTATACCCGTATTGGCACTCAAAACGGAAATCATTGAGATCTGTCTGCCTGTAATGTCTGTAATATTTAAATAATCTCCGGCACTGAAGTTGGGCGTTGAGATGAAAAGATCGCCCGATGACGGGTTAGGCCCGGCATTTAAAAGATCAATAATAACAGGGTTTGATACCATGGTTCCTCCGGTACCTTCAAGGATTAAATTATCAAACCATATACTGGAAAGCTCGTTATTGATTGAATCCGTAAACGAGGAAGAGGCTATGAGCGACAGTGTGTCTGGTGTGTTTATTGATGAATAGGCAAAGTCCGCTTCAAAAGAGGTCCAGGTGTTTTGATTTCCCATAAATAGGGCCTGACTAACAGCGACAAGATCCGATTCCTGTGTGCTTGTATTAAAATAAGTAAGTACAATGATGATGCCTGCAGTATCCATGCCGGGCACATTATATTTTGTCCACCCCTTAAGTTTCGTTGGGCTTGCATTGTATGGTACGCCTATCGACTCAATCGAAGAACTTGGACTATTAAACATAAGGCCTGAAACCCGGGATACAGTGCCGAATAAATCTATATCCTGTGTTGAAATTTTAACGGAATAATCTCCATCCTGAGCGTCGTTTGATTGTGATACTAAGTCAGTTAACGTGAGTTGATCGAGTGAACCGAAACCAACGGGGTCTGGGTTTAAGCCCATAGTCCATTCTTCAAAACTGTTGTTGGTGAGTTGTTGAGCCTGTATTGCTGATACAGACAATAGTAAGGCAATAGCAATAGTTAATCCTTTCATAAAAAGAGTTTTTGAGTGATGAGTGGGCCCACCAGGGCTTGAACCTGGGACCCCCTGATTATGAGTCAGGTGCTCTAACCAACTGAGCTATAGGCCCTGCATTTTTCAGCTGTGCAAAAATAGAATAAATTTACCCGTAACGAAACTTTGATTAAAAATATCCGAAATATTATCTTCGATTTAGGGGGCGTACTGCTCAATATTGACTACCAGAACAGTATCAATGCATTTCATAATCTTGGTGTAAATGATTTTGGCCAGGCGTTTAGCAAGACTATTCAAAACACCATGATGCAGAATTTTGAAAGAGGCGCCCTATCGGATGCAATATTTAGAAAACACCTAGTTGACCTCATTGGAAGAGAAACCGATAGCCGGTTGATTGACTTGGCGTGGAACGCGATGTTGCTGGATTTCCCCGTGTCCCGTTATCGTTTGCTGCTTGAACTTAAGAATCAGTATAAACTGTATTTACTGAGCAATACCAATAGTATCCATTACCGGGCGTTTCAGGAACTTATTTGTAAGGCTTATCCTATTCAATTGCTTGATGATTTATTCGACAAGGCCTATTACTCACACCTTATCGGAATGCGAAAGCCCGATGCCGAGATCTTCCATTTTGTTCTTCAAGATCAGGCAATTTTGCCTGAAGAAACATTGTATATCGATGATAGTCCGCAACATATTGATGCCGCTAAGTTGTTAAACATACAAACGCATCATCTCCAGGATAATGAAGAAATCAGCACGCTACTCCCCAACTTGTTACGATTGCGATAATTCTAACAAATCATTTAATTTAGCAAATATAACTATTCGCAAAACCAACATGGCTATATTGATTGAAAAACCTGAAACAACAGTTGCCCTGCCGGACCTTGAGGTATTGGAGCATGCAAGAGTATTATTGTATAATGATGACTGGCATACATTTGACGAAGTTATTGATCAGCTGATTATAGCTATACACTGCACGGAGAAAACAGCAGAAAACATGGCATGGACGGTTCATACCAAAGGGGTTTGCCAGGTTTTTGAAGGCAATCTTGAGAAATGCTTTGAGGTAAGCGCAGTATTAGAGGAAATCGAATTAAAAACCGAAGTCAGTTTTTAATTGATTCGCTTCCAGCCCGTGTATTTCCATAATACTTCCGGGATGTCGATTCCATCTTCCTTCTGATAAGTTTCTAACAAAGCGGCAACAATACGCGGTAGTGCAAGTGCGCTTCCATTTAAGGTGTGCGCAAACTGCATTTTGCCATTTTTGTCTTTATATTTTAATTTCAGCCTGTTACTCTGAAAAGCCTCAAAGTTAGATACAGAGCTTACTTCAAGCCATCTTTGTTGGGCGGCACTATACACTTCAAAATCATAAGTTAGCGCCGAAGCAAAACTCATATCGCCACCACACAAACGTAAAATCCTGTACTTAAGACCTAAAGATTTGACGAGCGACTCAACGTATTCCACCATTTCATCCAAAATGCGATATGAGTTTTCAGGATGAGCTATCTGTACAATCTCTACCTTATCAAACTGGTGTAATCTATTCAATCCCCGCACATCCTTGCCATAGGATCCCGCCTCACGCCTGAAACAGGGGGTGTATCCGGTTAGTTTAATAGGGAAATCTTCTTCCTTTACAGTTACGTCTCTGTATATATTGGTTACCGGCACCTCGGCTGTGGGGATGAGATAAAAGCCGTCTTCGGTAACGTGATACATCTGCGCATCCTTATCCGGTAATTGTCCGGTACCAAACCCCGACAATGCATTTACCATCAGTGGAGCCTGTATCTCGAGGTAACCTTGTTCATTGGCTTTTTCTAAAAAATAGCTGATCAATGCCCGTTGTAATTGAGCGCCTTTACCCAAATAAACCGGAAACCCGGCTCCTGTTATCTTATTGCCAAGTTCAAAGTCAATCAAGCGGTATTGTGAGGCTAAATCCCAATGCGCCTTGGCTCCTGAGTACAAGGTAATATCGGGACCACCAGTGCGAACAACTTCATTGTCTTCAGCGGCTTTGCCGGAGGGTACCAGGCTGGAAGGTAAATTGGGCAGTTTTACCAGAAGGGCCAACAACTCCTCTTCAAGTTGATTTTTTTGCGTCTGTAACTCGCTAATGTGGTCTTTGTGACGCAACACCTCCTGTTTCTTCAGTTCGGCCTCATCTTTCTTTCCCTGCCCCATCAGTTGTCCGATTTCTTTGGAATAATTATTTGAAAGGGCTAGTAATTGGTCCAGTTCAGTTTGAGTTTTTCTTCGTTTTTCGTCAATCTGTTCAATCTCATTAATAATAGATTCAGCCGAAAAGTGCTTGATGTTTAATCGTTTTATAATCTCTTCTTTTTGATTTAGGAGAACCGATAATTGAAGCATTTTAAGTGATTTATTTTAATAATTATGGCCCAAAGATAATTTAATTGGGTACGGCACTAAATAATTTGGCATTTAGATTTTGAAAATTCGATCAAAAAACTACTTTTACATCATCATTATGCCGACGCAATGAAGTGGCATGATATTTACCGACACTGATCTCTGACTGAATTCACTACTTTTTACCTAAAACATTTACTTCAAATTACATTACCTGATTATTTATGTACAATATTTTACAGCTAAGCGAAATGCATCTGCCCGAACTCAAGGACATTGCTGATAAACTGAAAATTAAAAACTTTGAGAAGCTAAAAAAAGAAGAACTTATCTATAAAATTCTTGATCAACAGGCCATAAGCCCTGAGGCATTGACTCCGAGTAATGGCGAGAAGCCATCAACCCCTGAATTGCCCGAAAAACAAAAGCGAACCAGAGTAAAAAAGAAAAAAGCAGAAGATATTACTGAAACGGTTGTTGAAAAAACAGCCGTAGCACCTACTGTTGAACCTGCGGCCAAACAAAATAAACCGGTTGTAACTCAGGAGATAAAACCAAGACCGGAACCAACCATGCAGCGTGGCGCAATCTACACTGCCGATCTGTCTAAGGGTAATGTTGCCCGTCAGGTTGAACCCGTGGTGCAAAAAATTACAGAACAACCGATTGCTCCCAAAAATATCCATACAGCAACTGAACCAGCTGAATCATTAACCGAACAGACCACGCACAGGCAACAACCGCATCAGGTTCAGGCAGTTCCCGTTAAAAAAGAGATTAATTTTTTAATTGAATTGGATGGTGCCGTTACGGGCGAAGGTGTGCTCGAAGTGATGTCTGAAGGATACGGTTTTTTGCGCTCGTCCGATTACAGTTACCTGAGCTCTCCGGATGATGTTTATGTTTCGCCATCACAGATCAAGCTATTTGGTATTAAAAATGGAGATACCGTAATAGGCACCGTGCGTCCTCCAAAAGAAGGAGAAAAGTATTTTGCATTGGTTAAGGTTGAATCAGTTAATGGTAAAATGCCCAATGAGGTTAGGGATCGTGTTGCTTTTGACTATTTAACACCGCTATTCCCTAATCAAAAATTAAATTTATTCAACTCGCCCACCAATTATTCAACCCGGATCATTGATTTGTTTACTCCAATTGGAAAGGGGCAACGCGGATTAATTGTAGCACAACCTAAAACCGGTAAGACTAATCTTTTAAAGGAAATAGCCAATGCCATTGCGGCAAATCACCCTGAATGTTATCTGATGGTTTTGCTCGTTGATGAGCGCCCGGAGGAGGTAACAGACATGGAACGCAGTATTCGCGGTGAGGTTATTGCCTCTACGTTCGATGAGCCCGCAGAGCGACATGTTAAAGTTGCCAGCATTGTTCTGGAAAAAGCAAAACGTATGGTTGAATGCGGACATGATGTGGTTATCCTACTTGATTCCATAACACGATTGGCTCGTGCCCACAATACCGTTGCGCCGGCATCGGGTAAGGTATTATCCGGGGGCGTTGAAGCGAATGCCATGCAAAAACCTAAGCAGTTTTTTGGTGCGGCAAGAAATATTGAAAATGGTGGTTCACTAACCATTCTGGCAACGGCACTGATTGACACCGGCTCAAGAATGGACGAGGTTATTTTCGAGGAATTCAAAGGAACGGGCAACATGGAACTGCAGTTAGACCGAAAACTAGCCAATAAGCGAATTTTCCCTGCCATTGACGTGGTCAGTTCAAGTACCCGCCGCGATGATTTATTGCACGACCGCGATACCATGCAACGGATGTGGATTTTGAGAAATCATTTAGCAGATATGACTGCCGAAGAAACTATGAAATTCCTGCTTGAACAGATGAAAGGCACTAAATCAAACGAAGAATTTTTAATTTCGATGCATGGGTAATATGGATTTTTGGATAAATTAGTTACCTTTGCGCTCCCTTAAAAAATAAAATCATTATCAGGCTATGAAAAGGACCTTTCAACCCTCGATTAAGAAAAGAAAAAACAAACACGGATTCCGCGAACGCATGAAGTCTGCCGAAGGTCGTGGTGTACTAGCCAGCCGTCGTAAGCAGGGCAGAAAGAAGCTTTCTGTTTCTGACGAAAAAAAGCTGAAATAATTCTGTTTGGCTGCGGCACATTATGACTCCGCAGTTACAGCCTGCTACTCTTAAAAAAGCAGAGCGCATAAAGAGCTTAAAAACGATTGACGAGTTGTTTAAAAACGGCTCGTCATTTTTTTTGACCCCATTCAAAGTATTGTATTCGTTAAATACGAGTCCCGTTTCTAACGCCGCTTTTATGGTTTCCAAGAGAAACTTTAAAAATGCCACCGATCGCAATCGAATCAAACGTCTTGTGCGAGAATCCTGGCGAATAAACCGACACCTCTTGCATACGGTTAAGGGGCCTATTTATGTTCAAATAATATTCATATATACCAGCCACAATTTGCCCGGGCAAGATACCGTTCATTTGGCCATGCATAAGTGTATACAGAAGATTTGCTCGACAGAACCATGAGAGCGCTCATTGTTTATATCCTGATTTCATTAATAAAATGCTATAAGCAGGTTATTTCACCCTGGCTCAGACCGTCCTGCCGCTATATACCAACCTGCTCAACCTATGGCATCGAGGCTATCACTAAGCACGGCCCCGCTAAAGGACTATGGTTAACCATAAAGCGTATTTCGAGGTGCCATCCCTTGGGGGGGCATGGCAACGATCCGGTACCGTGAACTAAAATACCCGGATACTCCGTTTATGTTTTATCCCAACAAAACTGAACTGAACGTTACTTTTACAATAAGAATAAATGCACGCCGGATGAAAAAATCACTTAAATATTTTGGCCTTTTAGTACTCGTAATTACTGCGAGTATATTTATTGCATCTCGTAATAATAACTATTTCGAGATTGCAAAAAATCTCGACATATTCGCGGCGCTCTATAAAGAATTAAATACATATTATGTTGATGAAGTAGAGCCATCAAAACTTATTAAAAAAGGTGTTGATGCAATGCTTGAGTCTTTGGATCCTTATACGAATTATATCACCGAGGATGAGATTGAAGATTTTAGATTTCAGTCAACCGGTAAGTATGGTGGCATAGGTGCAAGCATCAGAAAATCGGGCGATTATGTGGTAATCTCCGAACCCTATGAAGGCTTTGCCGCATTTAAGGCCGGCTTGCGTTCGGGAGATATGATTTATGAAATAGACAGTAAAAGTATAAAAGGCAAGTCCACAGACGATATCAGTAAGTTATTGAAAGGTCAGCCCGGCACCGAGATCAAACTAACCATAAAAAAAATTGGCAAATCAGACTCAGAGCTTATCGTGTTTAAACGTGAAGAGATTAAAATCAACAGCGTGCCATACTCAAGCATTGTTGGAAACGATATTGCTTATGTAAAACTTACTCAGTTTACTGATAACTGCTCTCAGGATGTACACAAGGCGCTAACTAAACTGACTGAAAAAAATAAACTGAAAGGGATAATTCTCGATTTGCGAGGCAACCCCGGAGGATTACTAACCGAGGCAGTTAATGTCACCAATCTCTTTATAAACAAAAACACGCTTGTGGTCAGTACAAAAGGAAAGGTTGAAGAATGGAACAAGCGATATAATGCGCTCAACATCCCATTTAATGCGGATATACCACTTATCGTTTTGGTAAATTCAGGGTCAGCGTCAGCTAGTGAAATAGTATCAGGAGCCATACAGGATTTGGATCGCGGTGTGGTGATAGGACAACGAACATTTGGCAAAGGTCTAGTGCAAACTACTCGAAACCTCAGCTATGGCACTCAACTTAAGGTTACAACAGCGCATTACTACACCCCAAGTGGACGTTGTATACAGGCCATAAATTATGCTGAACGTAATGAGGACGGTAGTGTGGCTAAAATTCCAGACTCACTTAAGAACTCATTTAAGACCATAAATCAACGAATAGTAACTGATGGCGGTGGTGTAGAACCGGATGTTGTTACAGAAAGTCCCAAATTTCAGAATATCGTAAACAGCTTACTTAGCAAGGGATTGATTTTTGATTATGCAACGGAGTATTTTCTTAAACATCCTGAAATTAGTGTCGCGGCGGATTTCAAATTATCTGAACAAGACTTCAATGACTTCCTTTTGTTTCTGAAAAATAAAGAATATGACTATGTTACAAAGACAGAAGATGCTTTAAAGAGTTTTGAAAAAATGGCTGAGAAGGAATCTTACTATGCATCACTTAAGCCGAATATTGAAGAACTGCGTCAAAAGATAAATCAAGATAAAGAACAGGAGGTTATCAAGCACAAGGCAATCATCACGTCATACCTGACGGAAGAAATTGTCAGTCGTTATTATTATCAAAAGGGGCGCATTGAAAATAGCTTAAATAATGATCCTGATGTTGTAAAAGCTATTGAGTTGTTCAATAACATTGAAAGCTATACTAAAATTTTAAATCCATCTAAATAAACCGAACAATAGTGCTACTAAATTTTAAGATTAGATCAACGTTTGAATTCATCCTGTTGATTTTGCTGGCAAGTTATTCATTAGGTTTTGCTCAATCAGGCAAAGAGCCTCTTATGAAGAGCCTCTTAAAAAGACATATTTATGTGCTTGCTGCTGATAGTCTGGATGGAAGAAGAACCGGAACAGCGGGAGAACAAAAAGCTATACAATATATCCTTTCACAGTATGAATTAATGGGCTTCAACAATACAAACAATAATGTAACCAAACAAAAATTTGAATTCAACTACGGCTATGAGTATAGCGGCGTAAACGAAATCAGGATTAATGATATAGCGTTCAAGCGCGACGTTGATTTCTTTCCACTTCCGGGTTCAGCGAGCGCAAACATAGATCTGAAAGATGTCCGCTATGCCGGCTATGGAATTCAGGCTGCAGATTTGAATTATAACGATTATTCCACACTAAAAGACAGCTTGGCTTACATCATCAGTTTGGGTAGCCCGGAGGGCGAGAACCCCCATTCAAAATATTATCCATATACCGATGTGTCCTATAAAATCAAGACGGCTATACAGCACGGCGCAAAGTGTATTATCATTATCAATACGGACTCGAGCAGGTATGACGATATAAAAAAAGACTTCACAAAAAATGCCTCTGATAAAAACATACCTATTGTTTTTTTAAAATATTCGGCAGCATCAAAACTAAACCTGTCCGGTCAAAAACCCTTTTCTGCTCAACTTACTATTGCTATAAGACCGGTTAAACGAGAGGGAACAAATGTTCTTGCTTATTTGAATAACAATAGTCAAAATACAGTAATTATTGGGGCTCATTATGATCATTTAGGACATGGCGAGGATGGTAACTCGCTTTCCGGCGGCGCACATGAAATACACAATGGCGCAGATGATAATGCCAGTGGCACGGCCGCAGTCATTGAACTAGCTCGTATATTAACGACATCAAAAAGTAAGCGTAATAACTATTTATTTATACACTTCTCCGGAGAAGAATTAGGATTAATCGGTTCAAAATATTTTGTTGAGCATGCATCCATTGACACGGCTTCAATTAACTATATGATAAATATGGACATGATTGGCCGATATCAACAGGATAAGGGATTAGAGATAAGCGGATTGGGCACATCACCACAGGCATTCGACTTTATTAAAAAAATTGAGTACGATAGTCTTAAAATAAAGTTAAGTGAACACGGTGTCGGGCCCACTGACCACACGTCATTTTATTATGCCAATATTCCTGTACTTAATTTCTTTACAGGCACACATGAAGATTATCATAAGCCCGGAGATGATGCTCATAAAATTAATTATGACAAACAGGTGTCAATAATTTATCTGATTACACAGATAATCGATTCACTGAATAACAAAGGTGTTTTGACCTTCTCTAAAACTAAAGAATTGAATACTACCGATGTGCCTGCCTTCAAGGTAAAGCTTGGCGTTATCCCTGATTACATGTTTGAAGGAAACGGATTAAGAATAGATGGCGTTAATTCCGGCCAACCTGCCTCTAATGCCGGCATGCAAAAGGGGGATGTCATTATTCAAATTGGTGATTATCCTGTAACAGATATCATGAGCTATATGAAAACATTATCTATGTTCAGTAAAGGTTCAAAAACAACCATACGATTTATTAGAAATAATCAGGAAACTATTGCTGATCTACAGTTCTGATATGCCCAGGTTATTATTAATTCATACGGCAACATCTACATGCTCCATAGCAATAAGCAACGGAGAGCATATTCTATCTCGCTTTGACTTGGAGAATAATAATCATGCTGAGTTTATCACCTATGGTATAGGACAATGTATGAGCGATTGTGGTGGAAAGCTTAACGATATAGACGCAGTTGCTGTAAATGGTGGGCCGGGGTCATATACCGGACTTCGGATCGGACTATCTGTTGCCAAAGGAATTTGTTATACGTTAAATAAACCTTTAGTGCTTATTGATGCTTTGGGCATAATATACAACGGCATGCGAAGAATAGCCAATTATGATTGGTATTGTGCAGTAACAGATAATCGAAGAGATGAAATTTTCTATTCAATTTATAGCGCCTCGGGCGTGATGACCGTGAATACAACCCTGACAAATGTAGATGACCCCAAAATTGCGGAACTCATTCACAATAAATGTGACAGTCTATTATTTTCAGGAAGCGGTATAACTAAATTAAAGAATAAGTTTCCCAATATTAATGCCGTTGACGTCCGTTACATTCCGGAAGATTTACTGATTAGTGCCGTGCATCAATTCAATGCCGGAGTATTTGCTAATGTAGCCTATTGCGAGCCCCTTTATCATAAAAAAGTATATATCGCTGAAGCTAAACGTTGAAAAATAATTTGATATTATTATTGCTAATAATATGATTAAAAATATAATACTAGTAGGTTTAGGCGGCGCATTGGGTAGTGTTGTTCGATACCTGATATCTGTATTGGTTTATAGTGGCAAAACGCAATCATTTCCCTGGTCTACTTTATTAACTAATTTTATGGGATGCTTGTTATTGGGCTTGTTGTTGGGTTATTTTCAGAAAAACGATAATCAGTATCAAGAATTAAAATTATTGCTTGCAATTGGCGTATGCGGCGGCATGACTACATTCTCCACATTTTCTGCAGAAACCCTTAATCTGATGCAATCCGGTAATTTATTAGCTACTGCACTGTATGCTATAAGCAGTTTTGTTGGCGGAGTACTATTACTTTATTTGGGCGTTGTGTTGATCCGTTTGTGTTGACAATAAATTACTTGCCGGGCTCAAGCAACTTAAAGAACTGATCAAGCTGAGGGAGAATAACGATACGCGTTCTACGATTTGATGAGCGCCCCTCGGCAGTTTCGTTTCCCGAAACAGGTAGGTATTCGCTTCTGCCCGCGGCAATCATGCGTTTGGGGTCAACGTTATATGATTTTTGTAAAACACGAACAACAGAAGTAGCACGCAATACACTCAAGTCCCAATTATCTTTAATTGCATCCTTATTTATAGGTTTATTATCTGTATGTCCCTCAACCATAAATTGTATGTCCGGCTGATTATTAATTACGGCGGCAACCTTGCCCAGAACAACTTTAGCTTCGGGAGTAATGTCATAACTGCCACTCTTAAAGAGTAATTTGTCGGAAATAGATATAAACACCGCGCTTCCATCAACTTTAACTTCAATATCTGAATCATTCACGTCGGCCAGAGCGCCTTTTAAATTCATTACCAAGGCCATATTCAAAGAATCTTTTCGCGCCATAGACACCTGCAGATCTTTAATATAGGCATCTTTCTTACTGAGGTTTTCTAAAGATTTTTTGATGCTTTCTGACTGAGTTTGTGATATCACCGATAAATTTTCGAGTTGTTGAATTAATACAGCACCACTTTTTTTCAACTCGCTTATTTGATCCTCCAGTTCAGTTATTTTTGAGCTTTTAGTGGTTTTTTCTGTTAAACATGTGCGAAGCTGATCTTCCACGATATCATAATCAGATTTGAGTTTATCATACTTACTTACCTGTTCTTTATACTTTTTAGAGGAAACGCAACCACAGATAATGGCAACCAGTATTGAAAGGGCTAAAGGGTTTTTTATTTTCATGAAATATTTAAAAATTGTTTCTGCAAATATACCTTCACGTTTTAAGAATGATTCAACGTTTTCTTGTGTCAATATATACCTTAAAGGGTAAATGAGATTCTTTGTCCTACTGTCAAATCGGTTAACCACAAAAAATCATTTAAAAACAATTCAATGTTTTTAATAAACGTTTCGTCAATAAGCGTTCCATCAATATCAAATTTTTTATGAACCTGAGGAACCAACAAGGCTTGTGGTAGCGTTAGGCCGTATAATGCTGTGGATAGGTCGTGTAATTGCATAGCGCAACGCATACCCCCAAGAGCACCGGTGGTTACAGATACGGCGCCTATTGGTTTTCGATGAAAAACCGACTTGGGATAGTGGTCGACAAGATTTTTTAATGCCGACGTATAACTGCCATTATATTCAGGAGAGATAAAAATGATCGCATCGGCCTGTGATATAATTTTATTTATTTCATTTAATCCGTCATTGGGTTCATCAAGTTTATCTATTGTTTCCTCAAAAAGTGGAATCTTAAATTCATTGAGGTCAACAAGTGATGTTTGATAGCCAATACCAGACAAATGTTGCTTTAAATGAAGAGATACCCTGTGTGATAGTCTGTGTTTTCTGGTACTTGCTGAAATGATTGCTATTTGTGCCTTGGACATTGGAATGATGAATGAGAGTATTTGTAACGTATTGCAACAAGTGTGTATTAGGTTTGTTTAATCGCTTTCTTTATAAATGCGGCATACATGATAGGAATTTTTAGTTCAAGCGCCTTAGTGTAATCTATATTCTCAGAGATAGCTGTGGATTCCTCTTTGATCACAAAGCCACTTTTGCCAATCAACGTTCTGATTTCATCAATAGTTGAAAACAGATATATATGGTCAATCATAGGGGCGTTAACCGGTGTTGTGAGGTAAACGGTGCCATCATCTTTCAATAATGCCATAATTCGATTTAACATCTTCATCGGTTCCTCAAGATGCTCAATCACTTCTCCTATTGTGATAAAATCATATTGATAATTTGGAGCGAAATCAAATATATCCCGGTGATGAAAGAAAATAGACTTATTCTCTAATAAAGCTTTCGACAAGTTTAATGAGGTGGCACTTACATCAACTAAATCAAATTGTTCGGCGTCAGTCAACAACTCACGGGCCGCACTAATATATAATCCATGTCCTGCGCCGATTTCCAGATAATTTTTAACGGGCCTGTAGTTTCTAAGGTGATCATAAAAAAATGTAAATCGCTGATACTGATCAGGCCATAAAAACTGGGCCAGTAACAAGCCGTGCATATGATACTCCATTACGGATTTATTATCATAAACTGCTCTATCCACTGAAATAAAAGAATCATTGCAATATCTTCCGGACTCTATGAATTGAGCGCGTTGCCACATCATGTCATTTAGAAGCTTCACATAACAATTGACTCCAAAATCGATTGTAAGTCCGCTATGTTCAAGATAGCGAATATAATTGCCTAAATAATATTGAGTAAACTCATTATGTCTGTTGTCAAAATAAGGAAGATTGTTCAGTAGTTTCTTTGCCGCTAAAGGATTCTTGATTCTTAGGAGCTGAATAATCCGATTAATTATCGATTCCATAAAAAATTATAATTACGGTCTGTTGCCACTAATTTTTTCGAATTTCCGCTTCAGATTCAGAAAAGGCATTTCAAAATAGTTATAGGATAAATAGGCCACAAAAATACAGGCAATTGGAACAGTGGTAAATACCGTGTAGTAGTTTACAAGCCCATATGGGATCAGATAAACAGCTAATTTCGAAATCAAGAAAATTACGAGTATGTGTGTAACATAAATACTATAGGATATTTTACCTAAAAAATCCATAATACGATTTTCAAGGTTAATACACTTGGGCTTACTTTGTATCTGCTCAAAAATGATGATAATTGTTGCCATTATCATGATTTCGTGATCTATAAAGGATGAGATATGAAACTGGTTAATCATAGACAAACCAACACACAGCCACGACATCAAGTATAACCACCTCTTACTTAATAATGATATAATCGGGTGATTTTGTAAAAAAATAATAGCCGCTATTACGCCCGCCATCATGGCCTGAAAGCGACAAAGAAGAAGATACCGATAAGGTAATTTGTATTGGGTATTAGCACTCAGATGCCAAGCAATCAACTTCAATAGCATAAAAAGAACTATTAATAAAATAGTATACCGAAGCAATTTGTTTGTATTTAATCGGGCTATTGAAGGAAAGAGTAAATAGAACTGCTCCTCAACACCAAGGGTCCAATAATGCCCCAATAGTGGTATGGCTTCCGATAAGATAAAAGGAATATTTGCGGCTAAAAAAATATAAAAAGGAATCATATCCGAATTATAATTCAAATGGAAGATATGTATGGTTAATAATACTAATACAAAGTAGCTGTAATAAAGTGGCCAGATTCTTAATATACGTCTGATATAAAAATTACGAACGGACATCATTCCGTATTGCTCCTTTTCTTTAATTAATAGTGATGTTATAAGGAATCCACTCAACACAAAAAACATTGTTACTGCATAATGAGAAAAATCAATGCCTCGCGGTCTTCCATCTTCGGTAATTCCAATAATTGTATTGTCTAAACCGAATTTATTTAATGCGTGTATGGTGTGTGACGCAATAACGCCTAATATGCCTATAGCTCTTATACCGTTTAATCCGGGCAGAAAAAATATTTTATCTTGACTAGGACTATTCAATGTGTTTGATGAATTTTTATTCAGGGTTTATCTCGGTTGGAGCATTCTTGTAATTGACTATTTCCAACGAATACATTTCAGCTTCTTTATGGAACTGCATCTCTGATAGCAGATTTTTTATCAACCCATTTTTTTTCGTTGGAATATATTCTGCACTTATTTTTTTTATGCCTAATCGTTTTAGTTTATCAATCAGACTATTCATTATAAATTGCTCAACACCTCGTTTTAATACCCGGCAACTCATTATCCAATTATCTATGAAACATTCGTCCTTATCAACACGAATAATCATTACACTAATTAACCCATAATCGCCGAATTTGTCTTTGAGGTTAACTGCAAATGTGATGTAGTCGGAACGGGATGAAATAGATATTAATTCAGCTTCTGAGTAGCGTATGGTGCGCAGATTAAACTGATTGGAGCGTTGTGCAAGCTGGGCAACACGAGGAATATTATATGCATTAAACACTTCCGTTCGTGCGACCATATTTAGATTTCTCAGATATTCGGTTTCATTCGCATAGTGTTTTATATTATCAATACGCAGGGCCTCAGCTTTGTACTGCTGAGTTCGGTTTAAATCCTCGTCAGTTATAGCAGATGTATCAAAAAGATTTAATTGTTGCAGGTAGCCAAGATAAAGTGCCGGATCTTCAGGCAATTCAGGAACGAGTAGCTCAGGTATTTGACTGCGCACCATATTTCGTTCAAATGGACTATTATCGATAAACACTATGCTACTATAACTGATATTCAATGTTTCCTTGATAGCAGTAATATTGTCAACTTTGTTTTCCCAATTAGCTATAAATAAGGTAATATCCTCTTCCCTCAAAATCATTTCAGGATGTTTGGTAAACACTTCTCGCGCTACTTGATCATCGTTTTTACTACATATACAAATAATAACCCCGCGCATCTGTAATTCTTTAATCCAGAGTTGTAGTTGTGTGAAGGCCTTACCCGTTCCCAAATCACCCAATTGTAAATTTTGCCAGCCATCATCTCCAACGGTGCCTCCCCAAAGGGTGTCATCTAAATCAAGGATAAGACATTTTCTGATCAAGCCTTGTTGCGTTTGAATAATGTCTATTATTTGTTTAGCGGCATAAGGAAGAAAATCTATACTCCAAACAAAACCCGATTGAATATATACATTGGGGGCAAAGGCCAGTTGAGAGCCCATCGTGTAATAATCTCTTGCGACATCGGCAATAAGCAGTTGCTTTTCACCTTGTGCATATGTGGCTAAGAGAAGGTTTAATTTTCTTATCTGATTGATAAAAGATGAGTCTGTCTTAAATGCAAAGTTTCCATATACCGCATCATCAATTTCATAAAATGAATATAAAACAACCCGAGCATCTGTACGAGCTGTTATTTGATTCATCAGCAACTTAACCTCATTGCAACAGGTTTCAGCAAATGCTGTGCGGCGGTCTAAGGGAGTTTTATAAAATTTTTGAAGTTGCTTTTCACTGGATAAGAATAGAATAATAAAATCGGGCCTAAAATGAAAAAGTTCGGAATCAGGATTGTTTATTTGTAATTCAATCTGATTAAAGTCGGCCTCCCAATAACACATCTCAAGGCCGGAGTGAACGGCATAGCCTTTTATTGCCTGACCCAGTAATTGTGTGGGGGTATCGCCTAATAAGGCAACACGAACACCCTTACCGCTATGGTTATGCTTCGAAGCTTTTTTGAGTTCATTAAATGATGGAAGTGATATCATCTCTTAATGAAGTAAAATTAAGCTAAGTAAGGCGAGTCTTAATCCGTAAAGCCCGGATAATTTGAATCAGCGGATCAATGTTATATCACCAAAGAGTTCCTCAACACGACCGGTATCATATTTCACTTTGCAGTAATACACATAAACGCCTGTGTTGAGTCCTCTGCCCCTGAATGTTCCATCCCACCCTTGATTGATGTCAAATGTTTCGAATACTTTCTCCCCGGTGCGATTGTAAACCATTAATTGCATTTCTGATATTCTGGTGCTATATATTTTAAATAAATCATTTACCCCATCTTGATTAGGCGTGAATGTGTTGGGTATAAATGTTGTTGCCGCCGGCGAAACAAAGAAAGGACCTAATATGGCAGTGTCTGAACAGCCTAAAATATTATATGCAATTAATTCCACTGTGTATATGCCGGGATAAGAATAGGTGTGAGCAGGACTAAATACAGAACTAGTGCTACCATCTCCGAAATCCCAATTATACGCACTGGCACTCACTGACATGTTGTTAAAAGTGATACTGCCATTCTCAATGTCAAAGGTGTCTGTAAGTTTCGGGGTAGTCATGAAAGCGGCCACTGGTGTTGGATAAACCTGTATGAGGTCGGGAGATGTAAAACTGCTTGAGCACCCATTCATATCCGTCAGACTTAAACTAACATCAAATACGCCGGAATAATAGGTTGTTGATACATTTTGTGATGTTGACGTAACACCATTGCCCAAATTCCAATTATATGAAATACCATTTGCGGGTGTCGTAAAGCTAACCGTTAATGAATCACAAGCGGTATTGAAGTCATTAACAATATTGGGGCTTGGAGATGGATATACCTGTATTTGCATTTCATATAAATCCGACACACAGGAGCCGTCGGTTACTGTTAAGCCAATAAAGGTTATTCCGGGTTGATCGAACTGCATGGTTATCGGTCCCTGACCACTACCGGAGAGTATCGTTCCGGTTCCTGCCTGCCATAAATAAGTTGCTGTTGTTGGTGCATTACCATTATAGGTAAATTGTAAAGTTTCTCCTTCGCATATGGTTTGAGCGCCATTAATGAGCACGCTTGGTGTTGGATTAACAGTTATGGTATTGCTCGTAGTGGTTGATGTGCAGTTGTTATTCGTAACGGTCAGCGAAATAATGTAAGCGCCTGTTGAAGGGAAGGAAATAACGTAAGGTCCTTGTCCAGAGCCACTTACTGGCAGGGCCCCACCAAAATCCCAAGTATATATGGCATTAGCCGGGGCATTACCTTGATAGGTAACGGTAGCGTTATCCGCAACGCAAATAGTTTGAGGAGCCGAAAAGTTTGATGTCGGTGTTGGGTTAACTGTTATGGTTACCGGTTGTGAAACGGCTGTACAGCCATTGGCATCCGTGTAGCTTACCGAGTAGTTCCCGTTAGTGTTCACCGTAATACTTGACGTATTTTGATTGTTACTCCAGAGATTCCCGTTATTGTATGATGATGAAAGTGTAACGTTATTACCGGAGCAAATAACGTTTGGGCCACTCAATGATATTACAGGAGCTACAGGTAATGGATTAACAACAATATTTGTTGGACCAGCCGACCCAGTACAACCATTAACATCGGTAACGGTGAGGGAATATGTTCCCGTTGCACTAACCGTAATACTTGATGTGTTTTGATTATCGCTCCAAAGATTACCACTATTGTAACTTGAGGTTAGCGTAACTGTACCTCCCTGGCAGAATGTAGTAGGGCTTCCGGCAGTTA
>BJGO01000016.1 GCA_014190535.1 Bacteroidota bacterium
ATATGTGGTTATACAGCGATGTTGAGGATTATGCGTTCAACCCGGGTAACACTTGGTGGACACCAATCGCAGGAGCATCGAATGCATCATACACCGTTAACTACGAATTATGTAACAGCCGTTGGTTTGTACGTTGCAGCCGCAGATCAGGATGTAACGACTGGCCTGGTGAATCAAACGTAGTACGTGTACGAGTTAAACCTGTACCTGTATTATCATTAGCTTCTTCAATTGAAGCTTGTGCCGGACCTTGCACGGGTAGCGTATCTATCGGTGTAAGCGGTGTGCCATCGTACTCTGTTACCTGGACTAAAGACGGAGTGCCATTCGCATCGAATGTTAATGCTTTGGATAATCTTTGCACAGGTCAGTACTGTTTCACAGTAGATGCTAACGGATGTCAGGTTTCTGATTGCTTTGGTGTAAATGCACCGGATTTCTTAGAAGCTAGTGCAACCAGCACAGATCCTACTTGTAACAAAATCAATGCGCCTTTCGGTTGCGATGGTACAGCTACGGTGACCATTACAGGCGGTACGGCACCTTATACTGTTGAGTGGGATAACGGTGACGAAGGTGAATCAATTGGTAACCTTTGTGATGGTACGTTCAAGTATACAGTAACTGATGCTAACGAATGTAGTGTGACCGGTCAGGTAGTTATTACTGAACCAGATCCATTCTTTGCATCATCTGAATGTGCATGTAATGCCGACGGTTTGTTATGTAACGGTGATTGCAATGCAGCGTTCAATTTAACCGTACTTGGTAAGTATACTCCGGAACTTTCATTCCTTTGGAGTAATGGTGTAACTACTCAAAACATTGATGGATTGTGTGCAGGTAACTATGATGTAACGATCACTGATGCCAATGGTTGTCAGGACGTTCATACGGTTCAACCTGTAACAGAGCCTGAATTGTTAGTTGCTTCAGCAATCGAAGTATCTAATGATGATTGCTCAACATCATCATGCGACGGAGAAGCAACTGTTGTTATCAGCGGTGGTAATCCTCCTTATGCTTACTTGTGGTCAACCGGCGAAGAAACAGAATCTATTTCTAATCTTTGCGAAGGTGATTACGAAGTAACGGTATCTGACGCAAACGATTGTTTTGTTGTAGCTACCATTCGTATCGGTTGTGCAGATGGTGGTTCTAGAAATGCTGAAGCAGATGCTACATCTAACCTTACTACTAATGGTCAGCCTCAGATTGCGGTTTATCCAAACCCGATGTCTGAAAAAGCTAACATCGACTTCATTACTCCTGCTGATGAATTGGTTACTCTTGAAGTATTCAACGTAACAGGTGTTAAAGTAGCCGAATTATTCAGAGGTCAGGTGAAAGGTGGCGTTAAGCACAGTGTACTGTTCAATAACGACAACTATGCCGAAGGAATGTATATCTACAGATTAACTACATCTGAAGGTACATTTACCGGAAACATTGTGATCGTTAGATAATCACTAAATAAACCTTAAACCCATAAAGGGGGCAACGAAAGTTGCCCCCTTTTTTATTTAATAAAATACCTATAAATAGGTAACCTTTTTAAATAATTGATCGTTAAAGCCAAAAAAATCTAGACATGAATAGCCTTCTACTCATCTTGTTTACTGCACTTTTTCAGGTTAATCACTCCGGGCCAAAACTTTTTGATGCCTTGCCCAGTGTGATACACATAGAAGCATCTAACATGGGTGCCCTGCTTACCAATGAGAATATAGGAAGCAAGATTACCATGAATACTCAGGAAACCGTTCCATTAAAGGTGGAACTCTTCAATTACACGAAATGGAATGAAGAAGAGAAAACGGTAGCATATAAGTTATTGGGTTATCCGGAAGGAACGCACCTAATCATAAATATTGCGATTCGTAACAATCAAACGATTTATCGTGGTTACATCAAACATATGGGTTATGCCGATGCCTATACCATTTCATTTACCGGATCAGAATTAATACTAACCAAAACAGAACTTGAGCACATCGTAGTAGAATAATTCAACAACCTGAAAAAATGATAACCATGAAAAACATTTATATACTCTTTTCCATTTGTCTGCTAACAACAACCGTAAAGGCACAGATTCCGGTTTTGAACAGTAAACCTTCCTCACAAAATGTCATTTATCTGGATTTTGATGGAGAGGTCGTAAATAATCCAAATTGGTATGCGTCCACCATAAATGCTGCGCCATCAGGTCTTACCAATGATCAAATCGTTGAAACATTTAAGAGGATAACAGAAAAATATATTCCTTTTGATGTGAATATTACTACCAGCCTTGCTGTGTATAATGCGGCGCTGGCGACTAAAAGACAACAAGTAGTTGTTACACCAACCTCTCAATGGTATGGCTCTGCAGGAGGCGTAGCTTTTGTTGGAAGTTTTGGTTGGGCCGCATATTCTCCGGCCTGGGTATTTCCGAATAACCTCTCCAATAATGCAGACTTTATAGCAACTGCGGCAGCTCACGAAGTGGGACATACCTTATTGTTGAATCACCATGCCCCTTATGACGCATCTTGTAACCGAATAGGATTTTATCATCAGGGAAAAGGAACAGGACAAACTAGCTGGGGGCCAATTATGGGAGCACCTTACTATAGCAATTTCGTTGTATGGTATAAAGGCTCTACAACGTCACCTACTTGTGCACAAACTAATCAGGACGACCTAGCCTTGATAACGAGTCTTATACCTTACCGTAATGATGACCACGGAAATACCATAGCCGCGGCAACTACATTAAATATAGTATCAAACGCTTTTGCCGACTCAGGTATCATTGAGCGAAATACTGATGCCGATTTTTTTAAATTCACGTTAACACAATCATCTAATGTTACGGTTAATGCTCGTCCCTGGTCATTAAATCCGGCAACCAATACAGCGGCTTGTTTAGACACTAAGGTTGAATTATTCAATAATTCGGGAATGCTTTTGGTTGCTGATTCGAGTATTACTACGCTTAACTCATCCATTACTCAGAATAACTTGTCTGCCGGAACCTATTATGTTAAAATAGACGGTACCGGTATAGCTAATTATAATGACTACGGCGGCACCGGACCTAATGATTATGGTAGTTTAGGACGCTTTTATATTAACGCAATCATTACACCCAATGGCGGAGGCCCAACACCGCCTGTTGCCAACTTTAATACATCAGTTAATACCATTTGTACCGGACAGTCTATTTTATGTTCTGATATATCATCGAATACACCGACAAGCTGGAGTTGGACGTGCACGGGAGCGACACCTTCTACTTCCACATCACAAAATCCAACCTTTACATTCCTAGCGGCCGGAACGTACAATATATCACTTACGGCAACGAACTCGGGAGGATCAAATACCTATACCAAACAGGTAACGGTAAATCCTAACCCGGCGATTACTGCAACAAATCAAACGATGTGCTCCGGTAGCACGATTTCTATTTCAGCGACCGGCGCATCCACGTATTCGTGGATGCCTGCCACAGGACTGGCTCAAACAACCGGTGCAACCGTAAATTGTACGGCACCATCCAATACTACCTATACGATTACCGGTACCGGTTCTAATGGTTGTATGGCAACGAAAACGATTACCGTTACCGTTAACGCCTCACCTAACCTCACATCAAATAACCCCTCAGTCTGTAACGGACAAGGTGCTACGCTAACTGTTTCCGGGGCAACAACATATACCTGGGCGCCATCAACAGCATTAAATTCGACAACAGGCTCCAGTGTTATCTCAACAGCCACATCTAACACAACCTATACCATAACCGGAACGGCCATTAATGGATGTACATCTGCAAAGACCAGCATTGTATCGGTTAATGCGGCACCTTCCTTAACGGTGTCAAGTGCAACGGCAATATGTAATGGAACAAATACGCCACTGACCGTGAGTGGAGCAAACACGTATTCCTGGACACCTGCAACAGGATTGAATAATGTAACATCGTCCACCGTTACAGCATCACCGTTATCATCAATTACCTACACCGTTACAGGATCATCCGGTAATGGTTGCTCCTCACAAAGCACAGTTGCAGTTACTGTAAATGCAGTGCCATCACTGACCGGAAGTAATAATACAGCTCTTTGTAATGGCACTTCAACAAATCTAAACATCAACGGAGCAAACACGTATTCATGGGCTCCGGCTGCAGGCTTAAATAATATTACAGCATCTACTGTAACGGCAAGCCCAACATCGTCTGTTACCTATACGGTAACCGGCATCTCAGCAAACGGCTGTAGTTCCTCAAAAACCATCGCTATTACCGTGAATCAGACACCGAATCTTAATCTTACACCTAATGCAGCTGTTTGCAGTGGAAATTCGGCTTCATTAAGCGTAAGTGGTGCTACTACTTATTCGTGGTCGCCCAGCACAGGGCTGAGTAATACTTCGGGCGCTACGATCAGCGCTACTCCAGCTTCAACTACAACATATACGGTTGTAGGCACTACTTCAGGTTGCTCCTCTACAAGCACTGTTGTAGTTACCATCAACACAACACCCGTACTAACATCAACACCAAATACCTCTGTATGCAATGGTTCAGCGGCAACGCTCTCCGTATCCGGTGCTTCTACCTATTCATGGTCACCATCAACAGGTTTAAGTGCGGTTACGGGCTCTTCGGTAGCAGCCAGCCCAACAGCAAATATTACCTACACGATTACAGGAACAAGCAACGGGTGTAGTGCCACTAAAACAATAGCTGTTGGAATCAGCTCATCACCTTCAATCGTAGCAACCAATACCAGCCCTCAGTGCACATCGGCAAGCGGCTCCATAAATGTCAGTGTTAACGGGGCTACAGCACCATACACCTACAACTGGAATAATGGAGCAACAACACAGAATCTCAGTAACCTGGCTGCGGGTGTTTATACACTAACCGTTATATCGGCTAATGGGTGTTCTTCAAGCTCAACGATTTCATTGACATCAAATACCTGCAATATTCCGGTTACTATGGTGCCTGCAGATATAACCTCATCATCTGTTTTATTGCGCTGGAATAAGGTGCCTTGCTCTTATGGGTATTGCATCAGACGTCGAGTGATGAATAGTACGAACTGGGTTTGTTTCAGTATGGCTTCAGCAAATGATACAACCCGACGCTTTTTCAATCTGATTCCCGATACCTTATATGAATACCAGATTCTTTCTTATTGCAACCCGGAAAAAACAGATTCTTCAGGTTATTCATCATCCAATACATTTACAACGAATGCTTTATGTTTTGCACCGCAAAATCTGAATGTTACTCAGGTAAGTTCAAACGGAGCCATTATCGAATGGAATACGATGCCATCGTCAACTGCTTATCGTCTTCGTTATACCATAAGCGGAACTACTCCGAATTGGGTTGAGGTTGTGATACCGGAAGGAAATCAAAACAACTATCTCATCGATGGCTTACAAGCGGGTACTAAATACAAGTATCAGATTCGTAATGTGTGTGATGCAAGCATTGGTGAAGTATCGAACTGGAGCAGTTCTAAATTTTTTACGACTACGGATGCAGGAAACCGTTTTGAAGAGGTTGGAGAGGAAGCAAACGTATTTGACTTTGATTTATATCCGAATCCGGCTACCCGATTTGTATCCATTGATGCTACCATTCCGGAACCAACAGATATCACCGTTAATATTTATGACGTAACAGGCCGAATGATGGAGACCTTTATTCGTAATGTAGAAGATGGACACTTCTATGAAGAGATCGACTTAACAACGTATATGAAAGGAATCTATGTAGTGAGTATTAACTACTCCGGTCAAACAATCAATAAGAAATTTGTAAGGAGATAAAACGATCGATAACAAATGACAAAGAGCGGCCTAAAGCCGCTCTTTTTTTATGGGTTATATCCCAGATTGGGAGATAACCATTTCTCGATGTAGGACTGAGGTTTATTTTTACGCGTGGCATATTCGGCAACTTGATCGCGATTTATTTTCCCTAAGCCGAAATATTTTGACTTGGGATGGGAAAAATAAAAACCACTAACCGATGATGCGGGGTACATGGCAAAATTCTCAGTAAGATGAATGCCAGCGTTTTTTTCTGCTTGAAGTATGTTAAAGATGCGTTCTTTCTCAGTATGGTCGGGGCAAGCCGGATAGCCCGGGGCAGGTCGAATGCCGGTATACGCTTCATCGATCAATTGCGCTATGGTACAATTCTCTTCTGAAGCATATCCCCAATGTGTTTTTCGAACTTCCTCATGCATCACTTCAGCAAAACCCTCTGCCAGCCGATCAGCAACAGCTTTAACCAATATCGAATTATAATCATCGTGCTCCGATTCATATTTCTTAACCAAGGATTCGATGCCAATACCTGCTGTAACGGCAAACATCCCGATGTAATCGGCCAGGCCACTTTCTTTAGGGGCGATATAGTCGGCCAGGCAATAATATTCCTGTCCGGTTGCCTTTGCAATTTGTTGTCTTAGAAAATGCAGTCTTGAAAACTCCTGTCCGTTTTCGTCATAAAGGATGACATCATCCGTTTCTGAAGCGGCACGATAAAAGGCAATTACACCTCTTGCTTGCAATTTCTTATTCGTGATGATATCGTCAAGCATAACATTGGCATCGTCAAATAATTTGCGTGCTTCAGAACCTACAACATCATCATTCAAAATAGCAGGGTATTTACCATATAATTCCCAGGTGCTGAAAAATGGTGTCCAGTCTATCTTCGGGCGAATCAGATTTAATTCATAGTCATCAAATACCCGAACACCGGTAAAGGTTGGTTTTTGAGGATTATAACTCGTCCAGTCGATAGCTGTTTTGTGTTTGCGTGCTTCAGTTATTGATATAAAATTTTTTTCATCTTTTCGCTTCAGATGATTTTCTCTCAACAAGTCATACTCCTGCCTCACCTGCAAGGCGAATTGTTTACTATGCTCCTTATTTAACAGATTGCCTGCAACAGGAACACTGCGGGATGCATCAAGTACATGGATGACAGGATGAGAGTAATTAGGCGCTATTTTTACAGCGGCATGAACTCGTGAAGTAGTCGCGCCCCCAATAAGAAGTGGTGTTTTAAATTCCTGTCGCTCCATTTCACGGGCTATATGTACCATTTCATCCAGCGAGGGTGTAATTAAACCACTTAATCCAATGATGTCTGCTTGAATCTCTTTTGCCGTTGACAGAATTTTATCTGCAGGTACCATCACCCCCAAGTCAACAATTTCATAGTTGTTACAGGCTAGAACAACACCAACTATATTTTTACCTATGTCGTGTACGTCGCCCTTAACCGTAGCCAGTAAAATCTTCCCTGCTTTTTGTTGAACATTATCTTTATCCTGCTCCATGAAAGGCATTAAATAAGCCACGGACTTCTTCATTACCCGGGCACTTTTTACAACCTGTGGCAGAAACATCTTACCGCTACCGAATAGATCACCAACAACATTCATTCCATCCATTAGTGGCCCTTCAATTACTTTCAGCGGAGCATTATATTTTAATCTGGCCTCCTCTGTATCAGCATCGATATAGTCAACTATACCTTTAACCAGGGCGTGTTTAAGACGTTCCTCAACTGAACTATTTCGCCAAGATTCATCTTTTATCGCCTGCTTGCCCTTCGATTTTATTTTTTCAGCAAACTCCACCAAACGTTCTGTGGCATCAGATCTCCGATTAAGTAATACATCCTCCACGCGCTCAAGAAGATCTTTTGGTATTTCATCATAGACCGTAATCATTCCGGCATTAACGATTCCCATATCGAGGCCGGCTCTGATGGCATGGAATAAGAATGCGGAGTGCATAGCCTCGCGGACTAAATCATTGCCGCGAAAAGAAAATGAAATATTACTGATACCGCCGCTTACTTTGGCTAAGGGAAGATGGTCTTTTATCCATTTGGTTGCACGGATAAAATCTACGGCATAATTATTATGATCGTCTATTCCTGTGGCAACGGTTAATATATTAGGATCAAATATGATATCCTGAGGAGGGAACTTTACCTTTTTGGTAAGTATGTCGTAAGAGCGCTTACATATTTCAATTCTCCGTTCAAAGGAATCGGCTTGTCCCTGTTCGTCGAAGGCCATAATTACAACAGCGGCACCAAATCGTTTTATTTTTTTTGCGTATTCAATAAATTTTTCTTCACCCTCTTTCAGTGAAATTGAATTTACAATCCCTTTGCCTTGCAGGCATTTTAATCCGGCTTCAATAATTTCCCATTTTGAGGAATCAATCATAAAGGGAACACGTGATATGTCCGGTTCCGAGGCAATCAGATTAAGAAATCGGACCATGGCTTCCTTGCCATCGAGCATACCCTCATCCATATTGATATCGATTACCTGAGCGCCATTTTCAACCTGCTGTTTAGCTACGGAGACGGCGTCTTCGAAACGATTTTCCAAGATCATTTTAGCAAAGGCACGTGAACCGGTAACATTGGTGCGTTCCCCAATATTTACAAAGTTGGTTTCAGGGGTAATGGTGAGGGGCTCCAGTCCACTCAAGCGCAAGTATGGTTTAATTAATTTATGTTCATTCATTCTATTCAAACTGATTCAATGATGGGCAATACTCTGGGTTTCATATTTTTCATAGCGTCAGCTATGGCTTTAATGTGGGCAGGGGTGGTTCCACAGCAACCTCCTACGATATTCAGCATACCACTTTTTGCAAATTCTTTGATAGTATTAGCCATGTGTTGAGGGCTCTCATCATATTCTCCCATTTCGTTGGGTAGTCCCGCATTAGGATAACAACTTACGTGGCACAATGCTTTATCGGAGAGTTCCTCTAAATAAGGTCTCATCAGCTCTGCTCCCAGAGCGCAGTTAAGTCCTACACTTAAAAGATTAACGTGCGATATAGAATTATAAAAGGCTTCTGTCGTTTGGCCACTCAGTGTGCGGCCACTTTGATCGGTTATAGTACCTGAAACCATCACCGGCACATCAAGGTTATTATCCTCCAGAAACTCCTGGATGGCATATAATGCCGCTTTGGCATTGAGCGTGTCGAATACAGTTTCAACTAAGAGTAAATCAACGCCGCCGTCTATTAGTCCTTTGGTTTGTTCCTTGTAAGCCACAACCAATTCATCAAATGTGATGCCTCGATAACCCGGATCATTTACATTGGGAGAAATAGAAGCGGTTTTATTGGTAGGGCCTAAAGCGCCGGCTACATAACGGGGTTTATGTGGTTCAAGTGCGGTGATCTCATCGGCTGCTTTACGTGCAATACGAGCCCCTTCAACATTCAGTTCATATGCCAGTGATGACATTTTGTAATCCTCCATAGCGATACTTGTACAACTGAACGTATTGGTTTCAATGATATCAGCACCGGCCATTAAATACTCTTTATGTATCGCTTCAATTATCTGCGGTTGTGTGAGGTTGAGTAAATCGTTATTGCCTTTAAGGTCGCTGGGCCAATCTTTGAAACGATTGCCCCGAAAATCGGATTCACTCAGCGTATAGCGCTGAATCATGGTGCCCATAGCTCCATCGATAATGAGTATACGATCTTGTAATAATTGTTTAATGTCAGGTTTCTGCATGTCTTAAATGACTTGATTAATTTGTTTGGCTATGCAGAAAGACAAGTAGTTAAAAGCAGCCGGTGCTTTTGCTCATCTATGCAATACAGCTTGTTAGCGTATTACTAGGAATTAGCACCCACCGGGATGGGTTGCTAAGACATCGCAGGGCCTACTCCCTCCGTCTTTCTGGATAAGCGAAGGCAAATATAAGAGTCAACGACTGAATATGAAATAGTCTTTATATTAATCTTATTGTAATAACCACTATTTAAAGTCGAATTGATGAAGGGGTTATGATGAATGAATAAAGAGCATAGAAACAGGGATACCGGCCATTGCTCAGATGTTGACTTATAAGTTCCACATTTATCAGACATTCATTTAAGCGAAGAGCCATTTTTTAAGCGGCTATGCTCCACGCTAATTTTATCTTCGCGCTATTCGCTTCTAATGAGGTCTGTTTCCCTTGTGCACAGCCTATCCCTTTATAGCCACTTACTTTTTTACAGTGGTTTGAAAATGGTTGCGGGGCGTGATGTAGTTCATAAAATGGTTACCAGGCAAGAGAATACTTTATTGACTACATAAAAGCAAACGCCTTTTGGGTATTTGAATTGTGGAGAGTGTTTTCTATAATCTGAGGTTAGCAGTAACCACCAAGGTTTCTTCCTGAAATGATGAATGTTTCAGCAACTCGGGGGTAATAATATTTTTCTAATGCATTTACACGGACAGCAAGTTGAACAGCATCCTCGCCCGGATTAATTAGAAGTTCTTTTTGAAACAAAATCGTGCCACTATCATAGTCCTCATTTACAAGGTGAATGGTGATGCCGCTCATTTTTTCGCCGGACTTGAGCACTGCCTCATGAACGCGTATCCCATACATCCCCTTACCGCCGTATTTGGGAAGCAACGACGGATGAATATTCAGAATATGATCCGGGAAATGCTGAATCAGATCATTAGGCACCAGCCAAAAAAAACCGGCCAAAAGAATATAGTCGATAGCCGATTGCTGTAATTGTTTTAATACAAAACCATTATTCCATTCATCTTTATTGAATAGTATTACAGAAATGCCGTATCGATTGGCCCTTGCAATAACACCTGCATCCTGTTTGTTTACAAAAACGGCACATATTTTTATGCGGGTATGATTTTCAAAATATTGTATCAAGGCTTCGGCATTAGTGCCATTGCCGGAGGAGAACAGGGCAACATTAATGAGCTTAGAGCCCGAATTCATCAATAAATATTTTCTGAAAAAGGGTATTCATATTATTCAGACCATTCAGTTTATTTAACTCAAGCGTGGTGAATATGAAATTTGTATTGCCATTGTTATCTGTTTTTTTTGCCATAATCACAGAATTGCCGGTCCACGGATTTAACGTGCCTGTGCTCACCTTTTTTGCCAATAGTTCGGCTGTATATATTGAACTTGCACCAATGGTGAGGTTAAATGGTCGAACAACACTAACAATAGCGCTACTCGTCAGATTTGGATAACCGGAAAGCAGGGCGTTTATAGTACTGTTTGAATTAAGAACGAGTTGTGTGTCGGCGGGTAAAACAGTAAGTGATTGTGCCGGCGTAAAGTCCAGAAAGTTCGATTGTTGGTCGAAGGATGAGGAAACATAGGTTGAAAAAAATAATTTTCCGCCGCTATTAAAAAAATCATTCAATGTTTTTTGCCCTAATGACAGAGATGCAGATGCGCTATTGCTAAACCAGATAATAGTTTTGAATAAATTAAAGACTCTCGATTGCGTAAGATTATCAGGAGACAGGGTGATATTTACTGCACCTTGAGTTTTGAATATTGATAATGTATCGAATGCGCTGATGCCAACGCTATTGAGATTTTGAGCATAAAAATTAATTTGATTTGCTCCATTATTCCCATATCCGTCCACCAGCAAGATTTCTGAAACCGGCTTCTTGATAAAAATCGGATAAGAGGATACGTATTTAGACTTGGATAGTGCTTTATCCACAACCCGAATATACAGACGGTTAGTATCATTCAATTTAAGTCCGGATATCGTAAAATCAAGAGGAAAGTTGTTATTGTTTTGATAGACATAACAATTGGTTGTGTTACCTGTTAGCGACTCCGCTTCAAACATAGCCGCAACAGCGCCGATATTTAAATTATAAGGGCTCTGTGTGGTATCGTTCCAGCAAAGTTCAAAGAAGTTGAGGTTTTCTGCGCCATCCGGATCAGTAGCCTGCCAGAAAAACTTTACCACAGGGAAAGATTCCAGAGGATTTTGAATGCCCGGTACAAAAACCACAGCGGGTGTTGAATTTCTTACAGGGAAAGTGAGGCGCGCCGGTGATGGATCCTTACTTCCGCGATTATCTACTGCGCGAATGAAAAAATTAAAATCAAAGGTGTCGTTTCCTGCGGGAATAGGGAGCAAAAATGTACTGTCCTGCCTAAGAATAGATAACCAATTGGACTGTTGACCAGCAATACTGTCGAATGTATACTCATAGCGGACTATGTATCCATCCGGATCATCTCCCCACCAGTTAGCCGTAACCAAAGCGCTGAGGCGATTATCGCCGGTACGGATAATGGTATCAACTACACAAAAGGTCTGAGGCGGTTGATTAGGGGTTTCTTTTCCAATAAAGTCCTTGTTACAAGCGTATGATATGAGGCATACCAACATAATGATTTGTGGTATAGGTAAGTCAATCCAAAGGTGTTTGCGAGAACTCATTTTGAACTTGCGAATTTAAGCCTAAATCTCAGGTAAACGATGCCCTTAATCTTAATTAGCATTTATTTCACACACTAATGAATAAAGAAAAAAACGAGCCCGGTATAACTTATTCAGATAGCTGTCGTTTAATATATGAGTAGTAAATAAGTCAGTGTCCCTTTTGCAGTGATTTATCAATCGGTGTAAGCAGTTTCACTTAGTTATTTATTTACTATTTTCGAGATCTCTATTAAAAACCATGTAAACAGAAAATAAATAATGACGAAGTACAAACAGATAAAAAAAATTACGGCAGCTTTTCTCTTCGCCTTTGGCTGTCAAGCTTTTATGCCTCACCAGGCTCTGGCTCAGGAAGTGGTAGATGAGAAAAACGAAGTGGTTATGGAGCCTGCTGATACAGTAAATCAGGTAGAAAACTTTGTAGTTGAATACAACGACAGTGTATATCCGGTAAAAGACGCCACAAGCTATTCTTCCAAATTAGACGAGTCTTTTTATGCCGGCATTATTACGGAGTTAAGCAAGGAAACTCCACTGGAATTAACATACAATACCTACGTCCAGGGGTTTATTGATATGTATATTTATCGTAAACGCGATCAGGTATCTCGTATGTTGGGTCTTGCTCAAATCTACTTTCCCATTTTTGAGGAAGTGATGCGAAATAACGAAATGCCCGAGGATATAAAATATCTTGCCGTGATTGAATCTGCGTTAAATCCGAACGCCGTATCGCGTGCCGGAGCAGTGGGCATGTGGCAATTTATGTATGGCACAGCTAAGTTGTACAACCTCAAGGTTAATAAAGAAATTGATGAACGTAAGGATATTTACAAATCGACAATGGCTGCAGCGGCGTACCTGAAAAATTCCTATAACAGATATGGCAACTGGATGCTGGCCCTGGCGTCTTACAACTGTGGCCCCGGCAATGTAGACAAAGCCATATATCGTTCAGGCGGCAAAAAAGACTTTTGGGAAATTATGAATTACCTGCCTCGTGAAACCAGAGGCTATGTTCCGGCATTTATTGCGGCTATGTATGTTATGAACTATTATTATCACCATGATTTGTATCCGGTTTACCCTGATAATAAATTCTGCGAAATTGTTTGTGTGCCAATAACTGAGAAAATTTGTTTTAATAAAATTGCTCAGTACACCAATTATAGTGTGGATGATCTGAAGTTCTTAAATCCCGGACTGAACTCTAATGTTATCCCGGTATGGGATGATGAGCCTTATGCGTTAAAAATGCCGGCTGAAATGTTGCCTATATACGACGCCATGCGCGACAGTATAGTGTCATCAAGTAAATATGTAGTGCCCACATATCATCATTATACCACATATGCATCCGGCAAGTCAGGTGTTCATGTTGTGCGCAGAGGTGAAACGCTTGGCGGCATAGCATCCAAGTACCATACAACCGTAACAAACATAAAGCGCTGGAATAATTTACGAAGCAACACCATTTATGTTGGGCAGAAAATAAAATTATACGGCACAGCAGCAAACCGGACCAACACCGTGAGTAGTAATTCCGGATCAACAACAACTACGACTACAAATACCGGACAGTCTTCGGGCACGGTAATCTATTACAAGGTTAAACCAGGCGACACATTATACGGAATTGCACGAAAATACAAGGGCCTCACCATTGATGAAATCCGTGCCAGTAATGGCGCCAGCAAAACAACAAATTTGAAAGCCGGAACAGTACTCAAATTGGTTCTATAATTAGGCCCGGAATGAATGAATATTATTTACAGAGCCCTGTCGACAGACGGGGCTCTGTTTTTTGATTGGGGTTGATAGAGGTGAGGTACTTTTGTATCTCCTTTATGAATACACATCATTATCCGTTTGATCAGGTAGCAAAAATGATACGCGGGCAACTATTGCAAAAAAACACTTCCTGTATTACGGAACACTTGTTAATCGATAGCAGAAAGCTTTCTCACCCCGAAACAACCTTATTTTTTGCTATAAAGGGACAGCGTCGCGATGGCCATGACTATATGGATGAATTATATGCTAAAGGAGTCAGGCAGTTTGTGGTTAGTAAAGAACTCGATATCACCAAGTATCCTGATGCGGCTATTCTCAAAGTAAAAGATACGATACATGCATTGCAGAACCTGACCGCACAGCATAGAAAAAAATTCGATATTCCTGTAATTGGCATTACCGGAAGTAATGGTAAGACGATCGTAAAAGAATGGTTATATCAGTTGTTACAGCATGATTATAATATCGTTCGCTCTCCTAAAAGTTATAACTCACAGATAGGCGTACCATTATCTGTTTGGGAATTAAGTTCATACCACAATCTTGCCGTTTTTGAGGCAGGTATTTCACAGCCCAACGAGATGGCCGATCTGGAAAAAGTCATACAACCCACTATTGGCATATTTACCAACATCGGAAAGGCTCATGATGAAGGGTTTTTAAACATCCGGCAGAAAATAAATGAGAAGCTCAAGCTGTTCATTAAGGCGGAACTGCTCATCTATTGTAAGGATTACGTTTACATCAATGAGTGTATTGGCAGTTTCATAGATCGCATGAAATCTGCTGATTCTAATTATGTGGGTTATCAGACTTTCACCTGGTCCAGGCTCGGGCATAAAGATGCTGATGTCATCATACAAAACATTTTAAAACATCAGGCACACGCAGAGATTGAAGCTATTTGGAAGAATAAATCATTTCTTTTTTCGATACCCTTCACTGATGATGCCAGTATTGAGAATGCGATCAACTGCTGGATGCTTATGTTGCATTTGGGTATTGATGCAAACCTCGCTTCCTCGAGACTGATGTCTTTGAATAAAGTAGAGATGCGCTTGGAGTTAAAAGATGGGATTAATCAATGTACCTTAATTAACGACTATTATAATTCGGATTTACACTCACTCCGTATCGCTCTGGATTTTCTCAGGCAACAGAAACAGTCGGTGCATAAAACAGTTATTCTATCCGATATGCTACAGACCGGCATGGCAGATGAAGCACTATATGCCGAGATCATTGAGATTATTGCCAAAAGCGGAGTTCAGCGGCTCATTGGAATTGGTAATGCGATTAGCCGTCAGCAGAAACAATTTAAAGCGAGGAAGGAAATCCAGGTTGCGTTTTATAAAAATACCGGTGAATTTCTGAGCGAGTTGAGTCGTTTGAAATTTCAGGATGAAATTATTTTATTGAAAGGAGCTCGTGCCTACGAGTTTGAGAAAATTGCCAAACAACTGGAGCACAAGCATCATGAAACGCTTCTTGAAATAAATCTAACGGCATTAACCGATAATTTAAGAATGATACAAAGCCATCTAAAGCCCGAGACTAAAACGATGGTTATGGTTAAAGCGTTTTCTTATGGCAGTGGAAGTTTTGAAATCGCCAATGTACTGCAAACACAGCGCGTTGAATATTTGGGCGTTGCCTATGCCGATGAAGGGGTTCATTTAAGAAAAGCCGGAATTCATACTCCCATTATGGTAATGAATCCGGAGGAGGGCACCTATGATCAGGTTGTTTTATTTAAACTTGAACCGGTTTTATATAATCTACGAAGTCTTAAAAACTTTATTCCTACAATCCAATCGCGTAAAGAGGAGTTAACGGAACCTTATCCGGTTCACCTCGAAATTGAAACGGGCATGCATCGTCTCGGTTTTGATGAATCTGATTTGATAATGTTGATAGACCTGCTTCGTTCAAACAAAAAATATATACGAGTACAAAGTGTTTTTTCACATCTTGCGGCATCGGATAACCCCAACTTTGATGATTACACCTATGCTCAGATAGAGCAATTCAATAAAGTTAGTGCCAGTATTGAACAGGCTCTTGGTTATTCATTTCTGCAACATATATGTAACACCGCCGGCATCATTCGTTTTCCGGAAGCACAATTCGATATGGTACGATTGGGTATTGGACTTTATGGCGTTGATGGTTCCGGTCTGTGGCAAAATCAGTTGCGCAATGTAAGTACCCTAAAGACTATTGTTTCGCAGCTTAAGTATCTGAAAGCCGGAGATACAGTTGGCTACGATCGCAAAGGAAAAACGAATCGGGATACCGTTGTGGCAACAATTGGTATCGGTTATGCAGACGGGTTACATCGAAATTTAAGCAATGGTGTAGGCAAGATGTGGATACGTGATATGGAGGTGCCCATCATTGGTAATATATGTATGGATATGTGTATGCTCGATGTTACTGAAGTTAAGGATGTTGAAGAGGGTGATGAAGTCATTGTTTTTGGTGAAGCACAATCACCGGTAAAACTGGCCAATCAATCCGGTACAATTCCTTACGAAATCATCAGTAGTATTTCACAGCGGGTAAAACGAGTTTATTATAGGGAGTAATTATTTAATTACCCCTAACTCTTTACCAACTTTTTTAAATGCCTGAATGGCTTTGTCTAAATGATGTTTGTCGTGTGCTGCGGAAATCTGAACTCTGATTCGTGCATTACCTTTAGCTACAACCGGATAAAAGAAACCAATAACATAAATGCCTTCAGGTAAAAGCTTTTCAGCAAATTGCTGTGCTAAAACCGCATCATATAGCATGATGGGAACTATTGGGTGTTCGCCGGGCTTGATATCAAATCCTGCGGCAGTTATCTGGCTCCTGAAATATTTGGTGTTTTCTTCAAGTTTGTCACGGAGTGCTGTAGTTTCATTCAGCATATCCAATACAGCAATCGAAGCTCCAACAATACTGGGTGCAACCGTATTGGAAAACAAATATGGTCTGGAGCGTTGCCTCAGCATATCAATAATTTCTTTACGGCCTGAGGTGAAACCGCCTGAGGCGCCACCAAGCGCTTTACCGAGGGTGCCGGTGATAATATCTATTCGCCCCATAACATTTCGGTATTCGTGGGTTCCTCGCCCTGTTTTACCCATGAAGCCTGAAGCGTGACACTCATCGATCATCACTAATGCCCCGTGCTTATCCGCCAGTTCACAAATTTTATCTAGTTGCGCAATCGTACCATCCATACTGAATACGCCGTCGGTTACAATCATTTTAAATCGGGCTTCAGCGGCGGCATGTAATTGCTCTTCGAGGCTGTCTATATTATTGTGTGTATAGCGATAGCGTTGTGCCTTACAGAGTCTTATACCATCGATTATACTGGCATGATTCAGCTCATCGCTGATGATGGCATCCTGCTCATTCAACAAAGGCTCGAACACGCCTCCGTTAGCGTCAAATGCCGCGGCATAGAGAATAGTATCTTCTGTGCCCAGAAAATCAGAAATTTTTTTCTCCAGTTCTTTGTGTATGTCTTGGGTGCCGCAAATAAACCGTACGCTCGATAATCCATAGCCTCTGTAATCTATATATTTTTTTGTGGCTTCGAGCACTTTAGGATGTGAAGACAGTCCCAGATAATTATTTGCACACAGATTAATAACGGTCTTGCCATTAACAATAATCTCAGCACCCTGAGCCGACGCAATAATTCGTTCAGATTTATATAAGCCGGCTTGTTGTATGCTTTGCAATTCTTTAATCAGATATTCTTTATTCGTGTACATGCTAATTATTGATTTATGGCTGAAAATTCAACAATCCATTTGGTTTATGGTAATGAAAAATGATAAATACATCATTCGATAGTGTGAATGTTAAAAAAACTTACCACATCATTGGTAATAAGATTCAAATTTGGTTTTGCATTTCACTGAGTATGAGCAAGAATAAAAAAAATAGCACGATCAAATCAGAACAGGGCAGACTCTTTTCTGTACAAAATCTGCTGAGCCTTTTGCTATTGGTAATCGTTACATCTATTGCTTTTTCCCCATCGCTCAGTAATCAGTTCACCAATTGGGATGATCCGACTTATGTCTACGAAAACCCTATGGTAATGAGTGAGCAAACCCAATGGAAACAACTTTTTACTGAACCGGTATCCTTAAATTATCATCCGGTTACCATGTTAACTTTGGCCTGGAACTATCAACGTGCTGAAAAAGCTGATGGCAAAATAGATCCATACCTTTTTCATTTATGGAATGTGGTGATTCATATATTCAGCGTAGTCCTGATGTTCCTATTTGTATTTCGGTTAAGTCGTTCTAACTGGTTTGTTTCCTTCTTTTGTGCCGCAATATTTGCCCTACATCCTATGCACGTAGAGTCAGTTAGTTGGATAAGCGAGCGAAAGGATGTTTTGTATGTTTTATTTTTTCTTTTGGCTTGTATTACCTATTTGAGATTCAAAGAGAAAGAATCTTATGTATGGCTTGCTCTTACCTTGCTGTTTTTTATCTTGTCTGTTTTAAGTAAAGCCGTAGCGGTTGTTTTGCCGGTAGTATTGTTACTAATCGATTATTACACCGCACGAAAAATTCATCTTAAACAGCTACTTTTTAAAATGCCATTTTTCATTTTGTCATTTTACTATGGATGGAAAGCCTATTCCATACAGTCCACTGAGGCAATCGCAAGCAGCACGTCTATCTCACTGTTTCAGCAATTTGTATTTGGATCTTGGGGTGCCTTAATGTATATCTTTAAATTTTTTATACCGATAAAATTGTCTGCCTTTTATCCATATCCCGAACTGGTAACTTCAGGAAATATTCCGACAGAGTACTATTTAGGTTTTATCATTTGGCCATTGACTGCAGGCGCCATATATATCGGTTATCGTTTTTATCAGCCCTTGTTATTTGGTATATTATTTTACTTCATAACCATCGGCTTGGTGCTACAGTTTATTTCTGTTGGCTCTGCGATTATGGCCGATCGGTATAGCTACTTGCCTTATTTAGGACTGGCTTACCCGATTGCTCATTTTCTTTATGATTTGTACCAAAAAAAGGCAACGCTGAAAACACCTGTATATGCAACAACTGCAGCATACTTTATTTTTTTATCTATCAGCACTTATGCGCGAACGCAGGTGTGGAAGGATAACATCTCTTTGTGGAGCGATGTGATTAATAAATACCCAACGGTAGAAGTTGCTTATAAAAACCGCGGCAATTACTATGGTAAAGACTTGGGAAAATTGGATGAAGCATACAAGGATTATATGGTTCTCAAACGAATGAATTCTAAAGACACTAAAGTTTACAGCAACATGGGAAATGTTTACGGTATGCGTCAACAACCCGATTCGGCTATATGGTGCTACAACAAAGCCATTGCCTTAGACCCGAACAATGAAGAAGCCTATATCAACCGAGGTATTACTTATTCTATGCTGAAACAGTTCGAAAATGCTATAAATGATTTTAACAGTGCCGAAAAAATAAAAGGATTAAGCTTGAGCATATTACAGAACAGAGCCTACACCCTTTTGGCGGCCGGGAGATATTCAGAGAGCGCAAAAGACTATCAGGAATTAATTCGATTAAAACCCAATGATGCGTTAACCTATTATTACAGTGCACTAGCGCAGGAGGGATCGGGAAATATCGCACTTAGCAAACAACACTTGCAACAGGCCATTTCGTTAGGGTATCAGGTGGATGAAGCGACACGGACCCGAATAATTCAGAAATAAATTTTTATTGGCATTTCATTTTCTGACTGAATTGGTTTTTACATTTCGTTATGTAAACCGCTTAATTAAGTTGTTCTTCGCATGGAAACCAAAGGACCAGGTTATATCTTTGCCGCATCCTGCTTACATCAGGATACATTTATGAAAAAACAAACACAAGAACATGCCGCGCATGAGGCTAAGCCTTATGCCGAGCCCAAAGACAGCCGTATTGCCACGGCGCCTCTGAAACCCTATCAAACCTTATTGTTTTACAAGTATGTGCATCTGCCCGAGGCAGAAACTTTTGCCGCGCAGTTGCTGAAATTCTGCAAAGAAACCGGGCTTACCGGCCGCGTGCTGGTGGCCGAAGAAGGCATTAACGGTACCGTTTCGGGCACCGTGGAACAGTGCAATCAATTTATCCATCATCTGCACAGCGATGAGCGATTCAGTGATATGGAGTTTAAAATTGATGAAGAAAACACCACTTCATTTGCCAAAATGCATGTGCGTTACAAAAAAGAAATCGTTCACTTCGGACAACCCGATGTTAACGTTTGGGAAAAGACCGGCACTTATTTAGAGCCGGAAGAGTGGTTGCGTATGATGAATGATAAAGATGTGGTGGTGCTTGATGTGCGCAATAAAGTGGAGTGGGAGTTAGGCAAATTCAAGAATGCAGTTACCGTTGACATTGAACATTTCCGCGATCTGCCTCAGGTAATGCCTCAGCTGGAGCAATACAAAAACAAAAAAGTGCTGGCCTACTGCACCGGCGGCATACGATGTGAAAAAGCTACAGCTTACCTTATTCAACAGGGCTTCCAAAATGTGTTTCACCTGCACGGGGGCATTATCAAGTATGGTAAAGTAACAGGCGGTAAAGACTTTGACGGGCAATGTTATGTGTTCGATAACCGCATTGGTATTGATGTTAATTATGTTAACCCAACAGTTATTTCTCAGTGTAAAATTTGTAATACCAAAACCACCAAGATGGTGAACTGTGCCAATCCCGAGTGCAATGAACATTTTGTTCTTTGTGAAGAATGCGGATGGAAAATGAAAGGTTGTTGCAGTGAGGCTTGCTTAGTAAGTCCACGCTTACGTGTGTATGATGGCAGTGGCTATTATCAGAAGGGCACGCAGCAATGGATTAATGATTAAGATTATTTATTCGAGCCTTAACCGACCATCCATAAGATGTATTCGGATTAAGACTCCCTACCCGACATTTTGTCTGTATTACCGGCATGGCAGTATCTTTGATTAACTCATGAAAATAGTAGCATACACATGAAGAACGATTCGTCAGAAAGTACGACTGGAAAGGATTTTAAGAATATTGATGCTTCGGATAATGCATCACGCGACGTTAATCCGCCGAACAATTTGTCAGAAGAAACATCGTCCGATGATGCAAATTCGTCACAGGAAAACGAGCCGATTGATGAGCATACCGATGCGGAAACACAGGATTTTTTAACCCGCTTAGGACTTAAGGGAAAACCCAAAAAAGAAGTTATCGAGTTAAAAAATAAGCTTGAAGAAACTAATGATAAGTATTTGCGCCTTCTCGCAGAATTTGAGAATGCAAAAAGACGTCAGGCCCGTGAGCGTCTCGATCTATATAAAACAGCAGGGCAGGATATCATGCTAAGTCTATTGCCTGTTTTGGACGATTTTGAACGTGCTTTAAAACAAATTGATCAGGCAAAAGATGTTCAGGCAGTAAGAGAGGGCGTTACACTCATTCATGACAAGTTCAAAAATATTCTGGAGCAAAAAGGGCTGAAAGGACTAAACAGTATTGGGCAGGATTTTAATGTTGAACACCACGAGGCAATAACCGAGATTCCGGCACCATCAGAAGAACTCAAAGGTAAAGTAGTCGATGAACTTGAGCGTGGTTATACCCTTCACGATAAAATGATTCGATTTGCAAAAGTTATAGTTGGTAAATAAGAGTTTATGTCATCAAAACGTGATTTTTACGAAATACTTGGTGTAAGTAAATCGGCTTCGGCAGACGAGATCAAGAAAGCCTATCGTAAGGTGGCTATGCAATATCACCCCGACAGAAATCCCAACGATAAATCGGCTGAGGATAAATTTAAAGAGGCCGCTGAAGCCTATGAGGTATTAAGTGATACGGATAAACGCGCACGATATGATCGTTTTGGGCATCAGGGAGTTGGTTCATCGGCAGCAAGTGGAGGAGGATATGGTGGCGGCATGCGCATGGAAGATATCTTTTCAAATTTTGGCGATATTTTCTCCGACCTAGGTGGTTCGCCGTTTGAATCATTTTTCGGGGGCGGATCCCGTGGAGGACAGCGCCAGCGTGGCTCCCGTGGCAGTAATCTCCGAATTAAAATAGCGCTCACCTATAAAGAAATGGTAGAGGGCGTTCAGAAAAAACTTAAAGTAAAGAAATATGTAGACTGTAATACCTGCAATGGCAGTGGAGCTAAAGACAGTACGTCCTATTCTACCTGCACGACCTGTAACGGACAGGGTTACGTGCGTCGTGTAACGAATACATTCCTCGGACAGATGGCCACTCAGGCGGTGTGCCCATCTTGCAGTGGTGAGGGCCGATCGATAACTCAGCGTTGTGTGGCCTGTAAGGGCGATGGGCGAATTTACGGCGAAGAAGCTATTACAATCGATATCCCTGCCGGCGTAAGTAAAGACCTGCAATTAAGCATGAGTGGAAAAGGAAATGCCGGCGAGCGCGGCGGCCCGGCAGGCGATTTACTGATTCAAATCGAAGAGGAAACCAACGAGCATCTGAAACGGGATGGCAACAATGTTGTTTATGATTTATACATAAGCTTTGCCGATGCCGCATTGGGTACCAGTGTTGAAGTACCTACTATAGATGGTAAGGCAAAGATTAAAATAAAACCGGGCACACAGGCCGGCGAAATATTTAGATTAAAAGGCAAGGGATTCCCAAATCTGAATGCGTATGGCAAGGGCGATCAGCTTATACAAGTCAATATCTGGACACCTAAAGAGTTGACCAAAGAAGAAACCGCCTTACTTGAAAAAATGAGACAAATGAAAAATTTCCATCCGCATCCCGGTAAAAACGAAAAAGGTTTTATGGATCGGATGCGTGATTACTTTGGCGGATAATTACAAAGCTTTACTACAAGGTAGGTGTGTCTGTAAACATTACTGCAATCGAATCTGAGTTAAAAAAGCGCACCCGTTATAAATACATATGGGGCCGTAAGCAGAATGATGCTTATGACCAATTGACTAACTTTATCTACGAAATAGGGGCATTTGATCCACTTATTCATCACATCCAATCAACATTTACGAATCACCCGAAACGAAAAGAGCTGGGCAACTACGCAGTCAATCGATGGTATAACTTTCATTCAGCGGTAGCTGTGGAGCACTTGTTTTGTATGCATAAACTTGTCAGACGCTTTGAATCATCCAGAGATAAGTATGCTGATTTTTATATAAACGAGATACCATTCGACCATAAAACATCAGTATTCCCCAAAAATATGCCTCGCCCCGTTACCTGGTATAAGAACCATCCTGCAGAACTTGCTGATTGGTTATATACCAATCAGAGTGAACAACAGCGGCAACATTTTGCTAATCGTATTTTCCTTATCCTGCATAGCAAGCGTGGAGCACATTGGAAATTAAAAGCTGAAATATCATATATGAAAAAAATCATTCATCAATATCTTGATACCCTTAAAATGGATCAACTGATTACGTTAACATATACGGCTAAAAAACCTATTTTAACCGACCTCATTTGGATAGAGGCATAACACTTGAATTACATCGGCTCAAAATATAAATTATCCTCATTTATTGTTGATGAGATAACACGTATCGCTGTGCCATTGGAGCGTGCTGTATTTGCTGAGCTCTTTGGTGGAACCGGAGCTGTGGCCCGGCGAATCAAGACAAAAGCAAAAGAAATTATCGTGAACGATACAGAAGCATATGCATATGCTTTGCTAAGACATTATATAGGGAATACTAAAATATTAGAGGCTCACGAATTCATTGAACGGTTAAATGCACTTCAGCCCATCGAAGGATTTATCTTTAATAACTATTGTGCCGGAAGTGGCAGTGGCAGAAACTATTTTACAGATTGGAATGGGAAGAAAATAGATGTTATGCGTTCGGCTATTGAAAGGTGGAAAGAAAACAATTCGCTGACAGAGGATATGTACTATTTTTTGCTGGCCTCTCTTATTGAATGTGCCGATGCCTTGGCTAATACGGCATCTGTTTACGGAGCCTATCTGAAACATATTAAAATGTCTGCCGCAAAACCAATGGTGTTGCGGGCCGCACTGCATGAAACAAGCAGGGCCAGGACGCAAGTCTATCAGGAAGATGCCAATAAACTGATCAAACAAATTAAGGGGGACATCTTATATCTGGACCCGCCCTATAATCATAGGCAGTATGGCGCTAATTATCATTTGTTAAATACAATAGCCCTAAACGACACCTTTGAGCCAAAGGGTAAAACAGGCCTAAGGCCGGACTATAATCGAAGCGCCTATTGCAGTAGGTCGCAGGTGGCTGATGCCTTTGATCATATCTTGTCGCAAGCAGATTTCGAGTTCATCTTTATTAGTTATAATAATGAAGGATTACTGGATGAAACCGCACTTAAAAAAATTTGTAACCAATACGGTTCTTATCAACTGATCCGAAAATCCTATCAACGATTCAGAGCCGATAAGCAAAATGCCCGAAATCACATTGCTTCCCGCACGGAGGAACATCTTCATGTATTAATTAAAAAATAGTCCGTAACGATTAAATTTGCCACTCATAAAAATTAACCACAAGCTATTATGCCCACCGTTCAACAATACCTTGATGATGCTAAAAATCACATGGAAAAAACATTACAACATCTGGAAAATGAACTCACCAAAGTTCGTGCAGGCAAAATTTCTCCGGCAATACTGGATGGAATATCAGTTGATTACTACGGTGCCCCCACTCCGGTAAATCAGGTGGCAAATGTTTCCATTGCCGACTCAAGGACACTAACGATACAACCTTGGGAAAAGAAAATGCTTGATGCGATAGAGCGGGCTATCATTGGTGCAAACATTGGTATTACGCCTATGAATGATGGTACGATGATAAAGCTGTTTATGCCACCACTGACCGAGGAGCGCAGAAAGGAGTTTGTCAAAAAAGCCCATCAGATTACAGAACAAGAGCGTATTGCCATTCGCAGTATACGCCGCGACGCCATTGAACACATCAAAAAATTATCAAAGGATTCTGTACCCGAAGATGAAATCAAAACCGGCGAAACCAAGGCGCAACAACTTACGGATAAATATATATCGTTAATTGACAAACACCTCGAGGCTAAAGAAAAAGAGATTATGACTGTTTAAGGTTTGTATCGGGATTTTCCCGTTTATCCAATCAGCTCTATGTGATATTCAGATAATCCGATTAGTCTGATTTTACAAGTCGAGTTATCGATCGACCATGCTTATCGTCTGTAAGTTGTATCAGATAAGTTCCGGATGGCAAGAATGATATATCGACTGTTGATGTTCCCCTTATGTTAAAACGCTGGAGAGACTGATGACTGACGATGTTCAATATTTGTAATTCGTAAGGGATATCGGGGTTAAGTCCGTCCAAGAACAAGGTTTTACTACAAGGATTAGGATACATACGAACCGGTAAGGATTGTTGTCCGCTTACAGATGTAAAAATGGCGGTATTCAGATAGGCCGTATCTGCGCAAACCGAATTGCTCTCAATGACCATAAGCTGTCCACTGCTTATATCACTCCAGGTTACGTTAACACTATTTGTACCCTGCCCGTTAACAATAGCACCATTTGTAGCAGACCAGGTGTAGGTATTGCCCGTGTTCTGTGTTACCGTATAGGTATAGGTGCCGAAGGCACTTACATTTACGGGCCCTATTATTGCCGATGTATTCACACCCGGAACAACACTTATGCTTACTTCGGATGATATGCCGGAACAATTACCCGAGTCGGTAACAAGTACATAATAGAAACCACTGTTACCTACGTAAATTACACTGTCGGTACTTCCATTCGACCAAGCGTAGGAGAGATATGAGTCCGTACTCAGTAAAACGCTATCTCCATTACAGAAAGTGATAGACCCATTTACGGTAATTTCAGGTTGAGGGTTATCATACGCTGTTACTGTTAATAATTCAGACGGACTAACGCATCCATTTGTATCATTTACCAATACCTGATATTGTCCGGTTGTAAATACCGTGATGGTTTGCGTTGTATCGCCGGTATTCCACAGATAGCTTAACCCGCCACTCGATGTCAGTATTGCACTGTCGCCGGTGCATAGGGTTGTTGCCGTTGTATTTAATTCAGGCC
>BJGO01000017.1 GCA_014190535.1 Bacteroidota bacterium
AGTGCGCATACTTTTTGTTGGAATTAATCCAACCGAAACAGATGCACTTATTCCGGTTTATCAAAGAGCACTTCAGAGTTTTATCCAATCCAAAACTAAAAACGATTATTTTATTTTTCTGGATGCAGGCGGCACATCACAAATGAAATTGGCTTTGAAGATTGTTCTGAATCATTATTTTCTAAATAAACACGAAGTGTTTTATAAGAATCCGGAGGATAAACTATCCGATAAGCCGCCAAGAAATTACCAGCTTTTACTATCTGTCCTTAATCAGATTCGACATTTAGTCGAAGTTTATGATTTTCATGCAGCATTATTTGTGCTCAATGATTTTATTAAGACTCAACCCGCTTTCTCAACCCAACCCGACCTGATTAGGATACAGAAGAATATCACTATTATTAAAGATCGATTAACACTGGTAAAAAATAATTCATTTCGTAAGGATGATATTTTAATCAACTCTCTTAATGACTATTTTTTAAATAATTGTTCATTAATGAAGGATTATGGTATTTCACCTAATCATAACAGCAATTTATTTGAATTAGCTAACATATGCTTATTTTATTTTGATATGGAAGAATATACATTTGGCGTAGCAATATATTATAGGTTTGTTGAACAACTCTGTCAATCTTTTATGTCAGACCTTCTTAATAAGAAAATAGATAATGAGGAAGAACGAAATAAAATACTCGCATTTGCCAAAATAGAGTGGAAATCTTCTAATTTGAAGTATGGACTACCTTTTTTGCTTGAATATATCATAAGGTCAAAACACGAAAGCCTTAAACAAACAGATTTAAAGCGATATATCGAAAAAGTGATGTCTACGCTTACTAATTATCAGATGAAACATAAAGGTAATTATGAGGGCCTTAATGACCTTCGCAATCAATGCTACTTGGCCCATAGTAATAAAAATATTACCCTGAAAAAAATTAATAGAATTGTTAGCGGATTTTGGACTCCCGGAAGTAAATCGATACTTCATGACATACTAAAATTAGACAAACACATTTATGTGCAACATCGGGAAGAAATACTACAACTTTTAGACGAATTTGATCTCTCCGGATAGCATTTACCATAGACAGCGTTTATTCATAGCTATTCTCTTTATTATATAACCCAGTATTCAGGTACATGGTAATGTTTACTATCTCGCATATAGAAGGGGCTTTTCAAAACTCGGGCAGAACCTGCGTACGGTTGTTATCAAATTATTCGTAAACAATGGCCTTATTCCATTTCAATATGCATCTTTACATCATGGAATGTCTGCTACATCCACAAGCCCGGTGCCTCGTTCGTTTATGGTTGCTGTTATTGGTATGCGCATCCTGTAAAAAAGAGTCTATAGACTATAAACTTTTTGGCCCGGAATACTATCCGCTCAAAACCGGTAATTATATTATCTACACCGTGGACTCTATACATTTTTACGATGTAACACTCACGAGCGATACCTTTACCTATGAACTTAAAGAACTGGTAGATACCTTAATTACTGATTGGAACGGGAACTCCAGCTATGTCATTAAGCGCTTTATTCGTACCGATCAAAATCAGGCGTGGCAACTTAAACGGGTTTGGAGTGCACAGGTTTATGAGGATCGTGCCGAGAGGCAGGAAGAAAATCTTCGGTTTATGAAATTAAATTTCCCGGTTATTCGTAATAAAAGCTGGCGTGGCAATGTATATATAACACCCGATACGGCACATAATTACGCGCCGGATTGGTTATATACTTACACGAATATTGACACCACGCTTATCTTGAACGGAGAAAAGCTGGACAGCTGTATCGTTATTGAGCAATACAATGAACAGAATCAGATCGAGAAACATATTGAACGCGAGATGTATCAAATCGGAACGGGTATGGTTTTTAAAGAGTCTGTTTTTGTAGGACGCCAAACTATAAATACCCAGAACTGGATACCCGAAAAAGGCCGCATCGTGCGGTACCGCTTTCTGGAGAAAAATTATTGATAAACATTTAACCGGATCTCAACGTTGCTCAGTTTAACATTATGATACAGCTCAAGACGATACGACACTCCCTCCTTATACTAACCTTTACGCTACTGGCTCACACCACAATAGCACAAACTTCTGCATATAGTAAGTACGTGATCCGACTAAAAGATAAAAACAATAACCCTTACAGTATTTATAACCCGTCTGCCTTTCTCTCAGACCGTTCTATTGAGCGCAGAAACAGGCTGAATATCATTACCGATGAATTGGATTTGCCAATAACACCCGCATACCTGGATAGCATAAGAAATACCGGAGTAACCATACAGCATTATTCTAAATGGTTAAATGCAATCGTAATCGAAACCAAGGACTCTTTGGTCCTGCAAAAGATTTTGTCTTTCCCGTTTGTTGTAAATAATGCTCCCGTGGGGCGTACAAAAAAAGAAACCACAAAACCGGTAATTACACGTAGTTTCATAAATAACAACCCCGATGCCTTGTTGCGCAGGGCGGATGATTATGGCACCGCACTAAATCAGATTGCCATGGTTAATGGAATTGGTTTACACCAAAAAGGATTCGATGGCAGTGGGGTGCTGGTTGCCGTATTTGACGGCGGATTTTTACAGGCAAACAGTCATCCGTCGATGAAGCACGCATACGAGGATAACCGAATCCTTGCGGCCAAGGACTTCACCGGCAGTTCGATTCCTTTATATGATGATGGATCTCACGGCACACAATGTTTGAGTATTATCGGAGCAAAGGATCCGGGTAGGATGATAGGCACAGCTCCCGGCGCTTCATTTATTCTGTGTCGTTCTGAAGAGCTTAGCAGTGAATTTGTTATAGAGGAATACAACTGGGTTGCGGCGGCAGAATTTGCTGACAGTATGGGTGCCGACATCATTTCATCAAGTCTTGGTTATTCGCTTTTTGATGATTCAACCATGAATCATACCTATGCGGATATGAATGGGGCTACCTGCACGTCTTCGATTGGAGCCTATATTGCCTCTACAAAAGGAATCATCGTATGCAATTCTGCGGGTAATCAGGGAGCATCCGCCTGGCGCTACATTACGGCGCCCTCGGATGCCGATAACATCCTTTGTGTGGGGGCAGTATTTGATACGGAGGAAATCGCCTGGTTCAGTTCGCTGGGTAATAGTGCCGACGGGCGCCAGAAGCCGGACGTTGTGGCTCAGGGTGTTCAAACAACAATTGCCAATGTCTATAATGGCGATTACTCTGCATCCAATGGCACATCATTCTCTAATCCGGTTATTGCCGGAATGGTGGCCTGTCTTCGTCAGGCCCATCCGGATAAAAGTGTTAAGGATATTATCACGGCAGTGGTTCAATCAGCTGACCGGTATTCAGCACCGGACACCCTATATGGATACGGTATACCGGATTTTCAGCTTGCTGATTTATTATTAAGTCAGGTTGATCTGAATCGACTTGAATCGGAAAAGCCTGTTCTCTTTCCCAATCCATTCAGCCATCATTTTAACATAGTGTTAAAAAGTAATACCAGACAAGATGTCATCAAGCAGATTTATGATACTACCGGTCGTTTATTGCGTTCCGATAGTATTTATGTTGCTGAAGGCATCAATCAACTGGTAACGGAAACCGTGCAACTGCCTAACGGGATTTATTTTATCCGAATCATTACAGATACACAGGTATTTGAACTTCCTGCGATCAAAGCCGTTCGCTAAATGTAGATAAATTGTGGGAAACTAATCGTTCACATATGTGAACAAATCGGTGTTTGGTATGCATTTTTTTGTTTAATATCGTCACGCTTTTTAAAATCAATAATACATCTATGAGCATTTTTTCAAATCGTTGCATTCTTATGGCCTTAATGGCTCTTTTTTGTCTGCGTGCAACAGCACAAGAGATCGATCCGAACAGCTTTGATCAACAGCAACTGGTAACGCCGATTTTGAATGGCATTAATGAGGCTCGCTGGCGTTCCGGCATGGACTCGGTATTGGAGCGCAGTGAACTGTCCACGGCGGCTGTTAAACTCGCAGATGGTTATGGTAATATGGCAAAGATTGTTCTTGTTCCGGAGGATGCGGGAAATGAAGCGAAGAAGGCAGGAGCAACCCGAAAAGTACAGGAGATTGCTGTAGAAATCTCGGTAGGTAAAGGCAAAACATTCATATCTTATCAGGATGCGGCTAAAGACGCTATTGAGAAAATATTAAAAAACAAAAAGTTTGAGGTCATTGCCAAGAATCCTAAATATGTGTTTGCCGGTGCAGGAGCTTATTTCCGCGATGATAAGAAAAAAGTTTACTTGTCTTTGATTTTTGGTGGTATTGACGCCTTCAATGCAGGGGCCAAGGATCGTAAGACACTCACTTTGAAATATACCAAGTCGAAACGTGGTTTATATCCATACGATGAAAAAGGCTGTAAAAACTGTGCGAAGTACAACGACCTCGAAACGCTATACGAAGGCGTGAAAGTTGAAGGAAATAAAGTTTATCTCGAGTACAACGATTTCAAGAAATTCAAAAAATATTTTAAAAATCCCGGTGATGGTGTTTGTGTAGAATTTGTACAACGTAAGCAATACCCCTGTGGCGGAGATAACATTTTTGATTACAACCTGAATTCAAAAGGCTTTTTATTCAAACCGGCATTACAGGCAAAATTGTTAAACGGTAATCTGAACACAAAAAATGATCCCAAAAACAATACGTATAAAGGAGTAATCGCTAAACTGCCCAAGCGCGTGCTTAAGAAAATTGATGAGAACTACGAAATAAATCTATACTTCATTCTCGACCGCAACATCTGTAAGGTAATGAACAGGCAATATCTTGAGGGAGATGAAAGTGATGGTGTGGATCCTTTGGCATTTTATCCCGATTCCATCACATCTTCTGATCCGTCTAAATATTTTCCAAAGCCCGAAAATCAGACGCTTACGTTTAAAATCCCTTTTGAGAAAAATAAGACCGATTACAATAAGGACGATATCAAAGGATTTCTGGATGCCTTGAAAGAACCTCAGTTTGTAATTAATGAGATTAACATTCAGGCAAATTCTTCGCTTGAAGGTGACTCGGTGAGTAATGCTAAACTTCAGCAGAATCGTGCAAAGAGTATTGTTGCCGCATTGGAGAAACTGCAGGGCAAAAAGGTAATTGCCAACATTACTACCAGTGATAGCTGGGACTTATTTCAGCAACAGATAAAAGGTAAAAATGAATATAAAGAATGGCAGGGACTTTCTAAATCGGAAGTTATTGACAAGTTGAATAAGGGAGCGAATATCGAGATGGAGTCACTGTTGGCAGAGGAGCGTTTTGCGGCTATTGAAATGAAAGTAACTTATGACTTTACCGGTGCTAACGAGGAGACATTTGTTTGTAACAGTCTGCGTAAAGCCATAGTAAAAAAAGATGTTGAAACGGCTAAACGCATTTCTCGCTTTTTAGTGCAACAAATTGTTAAAAAGCGATATGGCCATAAGCAATACCTCAATGTGGAAGTGCCTGAGGAAGCACCTTATGTGCCAATTATTGTAAGTCAGATGTTTATTGATAATAAATTCAATCACGCAGATTCTATATATACAGCGCTACGTGATAAAATGAATAAACTCAGCGAAAAATATCCTAACGAAGACTTTGCGGCCTGGAATAAAATCTACTTTGATTTAAAAACCGACGGTATTACCGATGTTAGGAATATCATACCCACGCAGACACGTATCAATCAATTGTACAATGGACGCATTCCGCAACGGTTAAATGATGCATTGAACCTGGAATATCAGTTCAGAATTATTGAGAAAGTAGATACCCTGGATGCCAGTCAGCCTAATGATGCATTAAAAGCCAGTATGGATCGTATTAAAAAGATTTTTAATCTGGAAGCGGCCAACTGGGAAAATGCCCTTAAACTGGCTACTATTTTTCAGCGCCACGGTGATTTAACTTATGCCCGTAAATTATTAGAGCCGTATTTAAGTGATGAGAAGCTTAACGAAAATCTGGTGTTCACGTATATCGCTATTGCCGCTCATTTTCAAGATGAGATCTACGGACGCAATTTCCGTTTAGCCATGTCCCGTGCCTCTGAAATCAATCAGGAACGTTTCTGCAAGCTTTTCGGAGCGCCATATCTTAGCTTCCAGGTTTTAGATAATCCGGCGGTGAAGAAAGTTTTTTGTGAAAGTTGTAAGTAGTAATTACTTATGAAACCCTGAAATAATAAAAAGGCTGCGATGAGCAGCCTTTTTCATTTACCGTGAGCTATCTCTCAAATAGCTCAATCGGTTTCCATTACTTAGCTCTATAATAGTAAAGTGTCTGATAGTAATTAAACCATAGATTATTCATTTTATTAATAGGATTATGCATTATCATAAACACTTTTCTGAATTTTTTAAATACATTAAATAACCCTGCGTCTTTGCCTATTTTATTACGGATATAGTTATTCGCCTATAGCCCCAATGCGCGTTTCCAATTTTATAAATGTATTTCAGTAAACAGTATTTGACATGAGACTCTGTATAAAGACATTAAAATTTTTGTAATTCCAGGTTATTGTTTTATTAGGCAATTCTCATTTTGTTACAATTTTTAAGGGATTAATTCATTCCTAACTCAACAAATAGAATCATCCAATATGTAACCTCGCCCAATTACACTCGTTATAAGCGGCAATAATTGACTATTTAACCAAAAAATCATGAGACAATTAAAGATTACAAGACAGATTACTGCAAGAGACAATGATTCGTTAGAACGTTATTTGCACGATGTAGCACAACAGGTAATGATTACGCCCGATGAGGAAGTGCAATTAGCCAGGCGAATTAAACTGGGCGACACAGAAGCACTCGAAAAAATGACAAAAGCAAACCTGAGGTTTGTTGTGTCTGTGGCCAAACAATATCAAAATCAGGGTTTAGCACTGAGCGATTTGATTAATGAAGGAAACATAGGATTAATAAAAGCGGCACAACGATTTGATGAGTCCAAGGGATTCAAATTTATCTCCTATGCGGTATGGTGGATACGTCAGAGCATCATGCAGGCTCTGGTTGAACATTCCAGAATGGTACGTTTACCATTGAATAAAATCGGCTCCTACACAAAAATTAATAAAATTATGATACGCTTCGAACAGAATTTTGAGCGTGAGCCTTCAAAAGATGAATTGGCAGAGATCCTGAATGTGTCGGTTCGTGATGTTGAGGAAATGCTCAAGGGTATGACTCGTCATGCTTCGATGGATGCACCGGTGGGTGAAGATGAAAAAGTAACTATGGCCGATCTTACAGCCGATCATAACAGCCGGAACATCATGGATGATTTATATGGGGAGTCCCTAAAACGTGATGTGATCGAAATACTTGCCACGATGAATCCAAGAGACTCAGCCATATTATCTTGTTACTTCGGCATAAACGGAGAGCAGGAGATGGGACTCGATGAAATCGGTAAGCGTTTTCATCTCACCAAGGAACGGGTCAGACAAATAAAAGAGAAAGCCATCAGAAAGCTTCGCAAGTCGGGACAAAGTCAGGCGTTAAAAGCTTATCTGGGAAGATAGTAATCAGAAAGGACAGCACTCTTTTCTTCCCCGTGAATCACTCGATCGAATAGATTCACGGGGTTCTTTGTTTATGAACTACTTATTCCTAATGGCTTAAGCTGTATGATATTATACCGTATGATCTTCTCGGTTCCTCATCAGAAACGATTTTATAAAATCATCAAGATGGCCATCCATAACACCCTGCACATCTGAGGTTTCGTGGCCTGTGCGCGCATCTTTTACCAATTTATAGGGATGCATCACATAGTTACGGATCTGAGACCCCCATTCAATCTTGAGTTTACCGGCCTCAATTTTATCTCGGGCCTCATTTCGTTTTCTGATTTCATCCTCATAGAGTTTACTCTTCAACATCTTTAAGGCAAGGTCCTTATTAGCACTCTGTGAACGTTCTTTCTGACATTCAATAACCATCCCGCTGGGGGCGTGTCGTAGTCGAACAGCCGTTTCTACCTTATTTACATTCTGACCACCTTTACCACCGCTTCTGAATGTTTCCCAGGTAATATCAGCTAAATTGATATCTATATGTATACTGTCATCAACCAGCGGATATACAAAAACAGAAGCAAAAGATGTATGACGTCGTGCATTTGAATCAAACGGTGAAATACGTACGAGGCGATGAACACCCGACTCACTTTTTAGATAGCCATAAGCAAATTCGCCTTCTATTTCAAGCGATACACTCTTCATACCGGCAACTTCTCCGGCCTGCACATCCAGTTCGCTAACTTTGAATTTTTTATTCTCGGCATACATCACATACATACGCATGAGCATCTGCACCCAGTCCTGACTTTCGGTACCTCCTGCACCGCTATTAATTTCCAGTATGCAACTCATAGCATCTTCGGGCTGAGTGAATGTGCACTGAAATTCCAGGCTTTCAGTCAACTGAAGGGCTCGATCCGATTGAGCATTGACTTCCTCCATGGAGACATCGCCACTCTGGTAAAATTGAAATAACACATCGGTGTCATCCACGGCGCGATTCACTTCATCGAAGTGGTGCATCCAGAATTTGTGAATTTTAATGTCCTTGAGAGTTGCCTGTGCATTACCGGGTGAATTCCAGAATTCGGGGTCAGCAGTTTTTAACTCCAGCTCTTTTAGTGTTTCGTGGCGGTTATCGAGGTCAAAGAAACCTCCTCAAAGCATCACGTCGGCTCTTTAAATCTTTTAATTGTTCAATGGTCATCTTACGTGCGAATTTACCATATCATCGGACATATATACGGGATATTACAATTTAATCCACTTATAGGAGCGCCTATGAATACCGTAGTTCAGTTCGATCAGGTATAATCCGGCAGGCCTTGATTGTAATTCGGAGAGTGCAATCCGGTGTTGGCCGGAATGATTGACCTGTTGCTGTTGACTACTAATCAGGGAACCATCGATTGCATAAACCTTAATTGTTAAGGGTGTAGGTTTTGCAACTGTACAGAGCAGGGTAGGGTAATCCGAACCGGGATTAGGATATAACACATCATGCTGAATGAGTTGCTTATCCGGTATAGCGGTGAAAATATCCTCAGCGCTATTTATGGTAGTAGTAAATATGCCATTGCCGTGCGAGGCCACAACAACTAATCCGTCAACATCTCTTGAAATAATCATCTCGCAAACCCGGTTTCCAATGGAGCTGATTCCTTGTTTGATCCAGAATGTGCTGTCGGCCTGCAATTTATTGGTTGCATAAACACCCGTGCTTGTGGCTATGAGATAAACATTTCCATCGTTACGATGAAGAATGGTCATCCATCGCACACTCGGACCATTCCCTGCGCCGGTAGGGGTCTCCTCCAGATTGCCACCACAACGTTGCCAGTTTTGTCCTCCATTCTCTGAGTACCAGATACTGTTTACTTTATAATTGGAGAAAATGACCGCGACCTTGTTTGCATCGGTAGGATCAACGGCTATACAACTAATGTATGCGTTTGGAAAATTAGCCGGTGTAATATCTGTTCGTGTTGGATTACCGGTATTTGCGTCTGCTACACGATATATTCTTTTTTTATCTGTTCCGTAGTACAGGACATGGGCCGGATTTTTACTGCAAGCCACAGCACTGATTGCTCCGGTACTGCTATTGCATGTATCGGGCAGATAAACCCAATTCGTAGCAATGCTATCCCAGTTATTGATCATAGGTACTCCGGATAGATCATTGTTTCGGTATAAACGGTATCCGGCCGGTAGGTACATGATGTTACTATCCAGGGGATCGAGAATAAATGGATTAATAAATTTATAGCCACTGGCCCCGATAGGGTCAATACGGGCAAAACTTCCTGTATTACCATTTGCATCAACGTAGGCTTTTTGAATTTTTCCATTTTGGATCGAATAGTAGAACACCGTTTTATTATCGGCAATAGCGCAAAATGATCCATCCCCACCACGGGAGTATAACCAGGGTGCTGTTGGTGAAGTGTTGTTTGTAAACCACGATCCATTATCCTGTGTGCCACCAATAATAACCGGATCATTGGCCGTAGCCTGATCGATTGCAATCGTGTAAAACTGCGTGGTGAGATATCCGTTGTTCAGTGAGGTCCATTCAACAGAGTCGGCAAGTATATTATCGGTACGATACATTCCACCATCATTACCATTAAACATCACATCAGGATTATCAGGATGAAAGAAAAACACATGCTGATCCGGATGATTATTCGGATAGCTTTTTACAACAGGCAGATTGGTGCCAACCTCATAGCCTCCGATTTTTTTAATGTTATCCGGGGTACTAAATCCGTCGGTGCTTCGGTGAATATTTGTTCCGCCAAGGATGACCACATCCGGATCGTCGGGTTTTACGGCAATTACCATATTGTATGAACCTTGTGCACGGTACTTATCAAAAACACCTCCCTCCCAGGGCATGTTAGCACTCAGGTCTACCCAGGTGCCACCGGTATCGCTGTGTATATATTTCCAAAGTGTGTTCCATTCAATATCTCCGGTGTATCCGGTATCAGAGGCCCCAAAGTTGTAAGTGTGTGCAATGGTGTATACGATGTTTTCATTGGATGGGGCAATGCCCGTTACAATACGATCAAAGGCAGTAGGGAAACCCTGCGGGGTAATATTGGTAAATTGAAGTCCATTTTCGGATCGCCATATACCACGCCAGCTGATATTTTCACTGCTTGCGGTGGCATAAACAACTCCTGATGCTGAGAGATTCACATCCGTAAAGTACACATCGCTATTTGTTCCAAAAGTTCCAATTACACGTTTCCAGTTGTTGCCGCCGTTATTACTGCGCCATATAGCACCGTAACACGATGCATAAACGATATCGGAATCCATCCGGGCCGGATCGGTTTTGATATTCCAGACCAGATCAAAGGCATTGTCAAATCCGGCTGCAGTGTTTGATGTAGTCGATGAAATGAAATTCCAGCTGAGGCCATTGTCTGTTGATTTCAGAATACCATTGCCCAGAAAAAATGCACCATTACCACTTGCAGATGTGCCATAGGCTTCGCCGGTGCCGCAATACCATACATTTGTTTTTCCGGGACGCTGATCCTGTGCGATGCACGTGATACCAAATCCGAATTCGGGTGTGGTCGTTTCGGTCCAGGTGGTGCCACCATCGTTACTGCTGTATATCCCACCACTTACCGATCCTGCTATCAGATGATCGGGATTTAACTTGTCAAAAGCAAAGGCACGTGTACGTCCGCCAACATTAAACGGGCCTCTGTTTTCAAAATATAATGGCGTATTTCGGCTCGTACTATTTGAAGGTATATGACTACTGAATTCAATTTCTTTCATTCGGATATCGCGTGGAATAATCCCGGTTTCGGGGTCGCGCAGACGCTCCAAATCCCAGGCAAGTTTCTCTTTTATCTCTGCAGTTTCGGAATCAGTGCCGGCTTTAGTGGCAGGAACATCGCTTCGGTATAACAATACGGACAACAATAGCAGAGTAGCTAAAACGATTAGTGAACTTCCTTTTTTCATTAAGACTGAATTATCGTTTTATGAATTTAATGACGTATTGATTTTTAGGCGATTGATAACTAAGCAAATAAGTACCTGCCTGTAAGGTTCGGATATCGATCTGTTGTTTATTACCGGTGAGCATTTGTGTGAATAGTGTTCTGCCGGTGATGTCCTGTATACGTATCTGAGCGTCAGGTTCAAGAGTTGTGCTATTTAGTATAATATACTCATCAGCGGGATTTGGATAAACAGTGCTTTGTGTATGAGGATTTTTACTTAGCACACCGGTTGTATTGGCAACAGAGTCAACGATACGGAAAAAATCAAAGCCCCCTTCAACGAGATGTCCGGGAGCGGCATCGCAAACCTGAATATAGAGATGCATACTGTCGGTAAGCAGTATGATATCATTTAAATCGATGCTTCTGTTTTTCCATTCAGATAAATCAGCGGTGTCCTGAGCACTGATTAAATCAATCATCTTGAGTTCAATACCATTACTGATCATCACTTTAAGACTATCATTAGGCGTGTTAACACCACCCGAGTTGCAGAACCAACCAGCATACAACAGACGAGGATTGGAGTAGGTGCTTAAGTCTATCTTGGGTGATTTTAGAATAACACAACCATTGTCAACATCATCCTCGCCGGGAGAATTTCCAACAGTATTACCGGTAACATAACAACGAGCACCAAAGTCGCCTACAATATCCTGCCCGGGATTGCAGGGAAGTCCATTCAGTTGCGTTCCGTTGGGAACATCACGTATCCACTGCCCAACCGTAGCATTCGTTTCTTTAGTCCAACCCAGATCAAAATAAAAATCGTCGTAGTAGCCTTTAGGAAGCGCAAGAGCGATGGTATCGTTCGAATTTGAAATCGACAAACCACTAAATAGTTTAGTCTTATAACCCCAAGCCGCACAAAAAACATCATAATCTCCATCATAGAACGTGTCGATAATAACTTCACCATTGTTATTGCCAAAGGCTTCGTAATTATACAATCCAAAGTCTGTAATAAATAATTTAGCACCCGGAACTTCATTTCCACTTGCTGAATCCACAACAATAAAATGTTGCGCATAGCTCGGTATTGGAACCAATTCTACATCCAGTGTGATTATACTGTCATTAATCAGCGTAACCGGTATCGAGAGATTTTGGTAACCAAAGCGAGTGAATTGCAGGGTGTAATTTCCACCGGAAGCCATACCCATCTTATATGCTCCGTCGATATCACTATTATCATTTTCTGTTGTGGATACAATAGATACCTCAACATTATTAACCGGCAAACCGGTTACCGAATTCGTTATCAGTCCCTGAATGCGTGCGGCTTTCACATAGGTAGGTGTCAAAACAAATAATCCACCTTCGATATCGCTCAGCACGATGGTGCCTGATGGGAAATAAGGATATACGCCCCAGTCGCCATTGAAACCATCTCCTTGTAAGGGTGAGGTGTCGAAATTTCCAACCTGAACCATATTTTCTTTATCACTGATATCATAAAGCAATACACCATCTCTGTAATAAGAGGCCCAGGCAAAGTCGTTGTTTAGCAAATGCACATTATGAATTACAACATCACTTCCGGGGTTTGATTGAATACGGTCAGTTTCAAAAATGTTGTTGAGAGACGAAACGTCATAACAGGCTAAAAAGGAGTTTGGCTTTTCATCGGTAGTGAATACATAATGATTATCTGAGGTGGGCCAGGCATTATGACAAAAAGCACTGGGTGTTGTCTGAAGGGCCATCAGTTGCATGTTTTGTGGATCGCTGACATCCAGCACCGCTAATTCACCATCCAGTATTAAGCCGAGCCAGGCCGTATCGCCACGAACAAAGCCATCATGCACATAAGCATCATTCCAGGTGCCGAGTAATACCGGATTATCCGGATCGGCATTCAGGTCCAGTACCATAATGCCACGCTGATCTTCCGGTATAGCGTTATTGGTGTTATAGCCGAACAAGTACATTTTGCCAAACTCATCAATCCAAACCGTGTGTGCAGTCTTTAAGTCGTAACCGGTAAAAGAATGATAGGTTACGGTATCCGGTAACTGCGATAAATCAACGATAAGCACACCACCCCCATCTTCGTTTACAACATAGGCTCTGTTGGCAAAGGTTTTAACTTCGCGCCAGAAATTCGCATTGTGCGGCACGGCAAATAATTCGGTAGCCGCATCAGGATTGGTTACATCGCATATGGATAGTCCCTGCTCGGTTCCAACAAGTGCATACTCATTGCCCTGAGCATCCACATAGCCCCAAATATTGGCACACGTGAAGGGGTAGGTGATTTGTGAGCGGAACTGAATGTTGGCATTTTGGGAAAAAGCCTGAAGACTGAGTGTGAGTAGAATGGCGATTGTAAGGTGTTTCATTGAACGTAGCTTATGGATTATACACACGAAAATACTGAATACTGAACCAAGTCGGCAATGGGTATAAATAAGCAATTTGAAATACAAATATTCAAAAAAGTATATCCCTTGAGCTTACCCTAAATTAAGCACACTCCGCATACCGACCACTATTACTTCATGGCGAAGGTGCAAAGCTTTCAGACTTAGGGCAGGTTTGTTCTTGAATTCTTGGAAGATGTAAAAGTAATAGGCTCAAAGGGACTTCATTCAGAATATCAACTAAATCACAAAGAAGAATCTTCAAAAAAATCTGAAGTACGGTACAGTATAAAGAATAATAATAATCTCTCATTTTTTCCGCAATCAACTTTCTTCTGTCTTTAAGGAAATCGTCATAAGAATCGATGCCGGAATCAAATATGCTTTCTGGTATACAGTGGGTTTTGAGATTATCCAGTAACTCATCCATGGTATCGATGGCTCCGTATTTTAACTTACTTCCTTCGCACTGCTTTTTCAATTCCTGAAAATAGATATTAGGTGATTTGGCTCCTATGGCGATATTGATTTCCTGTTGCATCAATACGTAATTAGCAATCTGATTATAATCGCCGCGTGATATATTATTGGTCTTCAGGAATTTCTTTGGATAGATATGATGTATATCACCTCTGTATAAAATGATATTCTCAACCGTAATATCTCTTGATAGAAATCCTTTGTCTCTCCCCTTTACTTGTGCCGCCTGATAAATATGAAAAGCCGGGCTACTCGCAACGGATGTATCTAATCTTTGTATCAGTCCAAATTTCCAGAATGAATCCGATAACTCAGCCTGCTCTACAGATTGCAGATAATCACTAAATGGCTTATTAGCCATCTGCTTGATATCGTAATCAAAGGTGCTTTCAGGAGAGCCACCATAACGGCTGGTCAGTATTGAAAAGACGAACCATCTGCTACCAATCTGCCAATCTCTCCTTGCGGGATACGATCCTCTCTTAGATCGGGTATCCATTATATTTTACGATGAGCCTTCATAACGGCTCTTACACTGCCATACTCCATTAAGATATGATGCGCTCTTTTATAATCCCATGCAAATGTTTTCATTAACATGCGGGTGCCGCGATCAATTAATTTATTGTTCGTTAGTTGCATATCAACCATTTTATTGTCGTGTACCTTACCCATTTTAATCATAACCGATGTGCTAATCATGTTAAGGGTAAGTTTTTGAGCAGTACCGGCTTTCATTCGGGTACTACCGGTTACAAATTCAGGGCCTGTAATTACCTCAACAGGATATTCTGAACTATGCGCCAGCTCACTGCCGGGATTACAGGTGATACAGCCTGTTGTAATTCCATGTTGACGCGCCAAACGAATGGCCCCGATCACATAGGGTGTTGTACCGGATGCGGTAATACCAATCACCACATCATTTGAATTGATTTCGTGCTGGCGCAAATCGTTCCATCCTTGCTCGGTATCATCCTCTGCAAATTCAACGGCTTTTCTTATGGCCGTATCACCGCCGGCTATAATCCCTATCACCAGGCCGTGAGGAACACCATACGTTGGCGGACATTCACTTGCGTCCAGTATGCCAAGCCGTCCGCTTGTTCCGGCACCGATGTAAAATAATCGCCCTCCCGCTTGCATTTTGTGAACAATGACATCAACAAGGGCATTGATTTGTGGTATCGCCTTTTCAATAGCCAGTGGCACGGATTGGTCTTCTTGATTTATATGAGTCAGCAATTCGGCAGTTGACATATTTTGCAGATTGCGATAGGGTGATGCTTGCTCCGTTATTTTATTTTCCATAGGATGAGTTGATTGAAATTACGGAGTAAAAATAAGGTCTGCCGGTTAATCCGATGTTTGATAAACTAAACCTACCGGCTTTAAACACAGATACAAAAACAAGTAACTTCGCGCATTAACTTATGAATTTTAAAGACACGGTATTCAAGCCTCTGCAGATTGCTCTGATATTGCTCATCGGTATTTCCATTGGCTTACTCCTGGCACCGGCATCGTTCAAACCATCGTTTTTTGGTAATTCAGATCTTCCGGTAACCGAACAGGTACTTGAATTGATTAAAGCAAATTACACCGATACGGTGAGCCTATCCAGATTAAATCAGGCCGGATTGGAGGGCATGCTTAATATCCTCGATCCGCATTCAAAATATATACCACCTTACCATGCCAAAGTAACTGATGAAGAAATGAGTGGTCAGTTTGGTGGCATTGGTGTTGAGTATGTTATGCTTCAGGATACTCCGTTTATTATGCGTATTATACCGGAAACACCTGCCGAAAAGGCCGGACTTAAAAAAGGGGATCGCATCCTTTCGGTTAATGATTCCGCTTTATGTTCCCGAAAGCGATCCTATGATTACATAATAGGTCAGATGCGAGGTGAACCCGAAACAAGTATCAAAGTGGTCTATTTGCGTTCGGGTAAAAAAGATACGGTAATGATAAAGCGTAAAATGATTCTGAGCTCAAGTATACCGGTGTATTATATGGTTAATGCCAATACAGGTTATGTTAAGCTGGAGTTATTCAGTGAATCGACATACAGTGATTTTACAAAAGCGATGAAAGCGCTTAAGGGCAAGGGGATGAAAAACCTGATATTGGATCTGAGGGACAATGGAGGCGGCCTGCTCGATGAAGCGACCGAAATACTAGATGAATTTCTCGATGAACAAAAATTAATGGTTTACACCAAAGGCCGTATCTATGGCAAAAAAGAATTCAAATGCCGTGTGGCAGGTGTTTTTGAGGAGGGCGAACTGGTTGTGCTTACTAATGAAAATACCGCATCAGCCTCTGAACTCATTGCCGGTGCTTTGCAGGATTATGATCGGGCGGTAATTATTGGACGCAGAACCTACGGAAAGGGATCGGTACAAAGACAATATAAATTACTTGATGGCGGCTATTTACGATTAACCATAGCCCGCTACTATATCCCATCAGGTCGTTGCATCCAAAAGAATTACGGATTCAAACACGACGCATACTATAATGAAATTTATAACCGCAGTGACACCGGAACTTTTAACACCGATACAACCACCTACTATACGGCAAAGGGAAGAAAAGTATACGGTGGCGGCGGAATACTGCCCGATGTGTTGATAGCCTCCGGATCAACGTTGCAACAGGATTTTAGCTCCGATGCCGCCTGGCACAATCGCATCAATACCGTCGTTTTACCTTATGTGCAAAGGGAAGAAAAGAACATCCGCAGTGCGTACAGCTATCCGGAATCATTCAGTAAGTCGTATCGTGTTCCTGAACAGTTGTTTAATGAAATTATTCGAGCAGATACCTCAGTAGCCGTACTCAGCAAATCTCAGGTAGAGAAAAAAGTTAAATCCATCATCGGTAAATATATCTATGGTAACGAAGCCTATTACCAATTACTTAATCAAGATGACCTATTCATACAGGAATCATTGAAGCAGTTTAGTGTTACCGAAAAATAATCCGATATATTACCAACGCGTATCCCTTTGCAACACATCGTCAGTGTGAAATGCGCAGCAGCTTACGATGTTTATATTTTTTGTAAACCTCCAGTATGATAAGCATGAGCCCCGCACCTGCCACTGAAGAGATAAAGTGACTGTAACCCGGAAAACCGAAATTAAACAACCGCATCAGCACGGGAATATTGATAGTGAGTAATAACAGAATTAAAGCGGTAAAGGCAATAAACAGCAGCGGCCTATTGCGTTCGCGGATGATACTTACCACACCCCTTGATTCCGATAGGGAGGTTAGAATAAGAAATACGTTTCCAATAATCAGGGTTGAGAAGCTTATAGCACGAACTTCATCCGATGTGTGCCCCTCTTCAATGGAAAGAAAATAAACTATCAGTACAATGATTAACAACAACAAGCCTTTGAATAAACTGAATAACAGATTACGATAACCAAAGAAATGTACGTCGGGATTTCTTGGCGGTCTGTTCATGATCCCTTGTTCCTCCTGTTCTGATTCAAAGGCAATAGAGCAAACCGGATCAATTATCAACTCCATAAAAACGATGTGCAATGGCATAAGCAAAACCGGTAAGGAGGAAATGAAAGCAGGAAGCAAAACCAATCCGACAATAGGTATATGAATCGCTACGATGTATGAAATCGCTTTTTGGAGATTATCATAAATCCTTCTTCCAAGGCGTATGGCGTGCACAATTGAAGCAAAATGATCGTCGAGCAAAACCAGAGATGAAGCCTCCCGGGCCACATCGGTTCCTTTTAATCCCATAGCGATACCGATGTCTGCCGCCTTGAGTGCCGGAGCGTCATTAACACCATCTCCCGTCATGGCTACAATTTCTCCTTTTGATTTTAGCGCGTGAATTAATTGTAGTTTCTGTTCCGGAATAATCCGTGCGAAAACCTTAGTGAAGCCAATACGTTTAGTTAATTCATCCTGGGATATATGTTTCAATTCAGTGCCGGTAAGCACATGATCTTTATGTTTAATACCAATTTGTGTAGCAATACTCAATGCGGTCTCCGGATAATCACCTGTAATCATAATTACGTCCACTCCGGCATCATAACATTCCTTAATTGCCATAGGAACCTCCGGTCTTATGGGGTCCTCAAAACCTACAAGCCCTGAAAATATAAATGGAAAATCAGATTGCTTTTCCGGTAATTCATGCTCCGTCCATTCACAGCGTGCCGCGGCAAGGATTCGATAGCCTCGTTGTGCATAATCCGATATGGCTGCGGCGATAGCCTGGTGTTCATCAGGTGCTAAGTTGCACATACCCAATACAGTTTCGGGAGCTCCTTTGCAATAAATCACAAGGTTCGGGTTGTCTTTGTAACGTATGGCCCTACTCATTGCAAATGTTTCTTTGCTGATCGAATATTCCCGGATGCAGTTGCCCATGGTATCGGTTGATGGGGCCATCAACATAATAGCCTTTTCCATCGGGTCGATCGAATGAACGTGAGAGGCAAGCGCCAGATTACTTAATAATGAATGTAATGCATTACGGTTGCTTGATATTTCCTCGCGGGTGTATGATGTACCTGAATGATAAAGTGCGGCGATATCCATTTTATTCTGGGTTATGGTACCGGTTTTATCACTACATAGTACAGTTGCGGAACCTAGCGTTTCTATGGCTGAAGGTTTTCGCGTAAGTACTTTATTTCCTGCAAGCCTCCATGCACCCATCGCCAGGAAAATGGTCAGCACTAAAGGAAATTCCTCAGGCAATAAAGCCATAGCCGATGATAGTCCGGTTAATATGGCGTTCAGTAAATGTCCACGGGTTAGGTAAAAGGCAATCATAACCCCTAAACTGATTATAGCACCGCCCATAAATAAATTACGCACAACACGCTTCATCTCCATTTGAAGTTGAGTGCGGTCTTGTTGTATGGTTTGAAGCGACTTCCCGATTTTACCGATCATAGTAGAGGTGCCGGTATGTGAAGCAGTGAATAGTCCTCTGCCAAAAACAACGAGGGTGCCGCTGTATACCTGTCGGTTCATATCGTTCGTATCACTGGATTTTTGAACCGAAGCAGATTCTCCTGTCAATAATGATTCATCTATTTTAAGGTTGGAACATTCGAGTAACATTCCGTCTGCCGGTACGCGATCGCCTTCGTGTAATTTAATCACATCACCGGGCACCACCTCTCTGCCGGCAATGCGCAGTTCTCTTCCATCTCGGATAACCAGTGCTCTTGGTGAAGATAGCTGACGTAATGCATCCAGCGATTTCTCAGTTTTTCGGTATTGAATAAATGTGATAAATACGATTAAAAAAATCCAGGATAGCAATGTAATGCCTTCAGTGTAATCGCCTAGTAACAGGTAGAGCGTGCCACACGACAGCAACAGTATAAACATGGGCTCCCTTACTGTTTCTAACGCGATATTCCAAACATTCTTTGGTTTTGAGGCCGGCAGCTCATTGTAGCCATATTCACGTAACAGTGATTTAGCCTTTTCGATGCTGATACCTTCAAACATCGATGGAGAGCATGATATGGTAAAAAAAATGCGTGTATTTAATTGAAATAAATCGATTCAATGTAAACACACGCATAGCTGTTAAGTATTTGGTACGTTATTACTGTAAGTCGTAACGATCTGCATTCATCACTTTTACCCAGGCTTTTATAAAGTCTTTAACAAACTTTTCTTTGTTATCATCCTGAGCATATAACTCGGAGTATGCTCTTAGTATGGAATTGGAACCAAAAACTAAATCCACCCTGGTGGCCGTCCATTTCGTCTCGCCCGATTTTCTGTCGATGAGGTGATATAAATTATCTGAAACCGGTTGCCACTTGTAGTTCATGTCTGTCAGGTTAATAAAGAAGTCATTACTTAATGTGCCGGGGTTAGTTGTGAATACACCATGGCGACTTCCACCATAGTTGGTATCCAATACACGCATGCCGCCAACAAGAACAGTCATTTCCGGAGCAGTAAGTCCCATGAGTTGCGTGCGATCGAGCAGTAACTCTTCGGGTGTTGCACTATACTCCTGTTTCAACCAGTTACGGTAGCCATCGTGAATTGGCTCAAGAACTGAAAAGGATTCAACATCGGTCATTTCAGCTGATGCATCACCACGTCCGGGTGTAAATGGAACCGAGGCAGACACTCCCGCATCTTTAGCAGCTTGTTCAATTGCGGCACATCCGCCAAGTACTATCAAATCGGCAATGCTGACTTTATTATTCAATGAGGCCTGGATCTCAGTAAGCTTAGATAATACCTTGTGCAGGCGTTGGGGCTCATTGCCGGCCCAGTCTTTTTGTGGGGCGAGTCGAATACGGGCTCCATTGGCACCGCCTCTGTAATCGGAGCTGCGAAAAGTTCTTGCACTATCCCAGGCGGTTGTAATAAGCTCTGAACGGGTTAATCCGCAATTCAATAATTTATTTTTTATCGCTGTGATTTCACCATCGCTCAACGTGTATGGAGAATGAGGGATGGGGTCCTGCCAGATCAAATCCTCTTTTGGAACATCACTGCCCAGGTAACGACTTTTAGGACCAAGGTCTCTGTGTGTGAGCTTAAACCAGGCACGGGCAAAGGTCTCTTCAAAATATTTTGGGTCCTTATAGAAACGTTCAGATATTTTACGGTATTCAGGATCCATTTTAAACGCCATATCTGCATCGGTCATGATCGGGTTACGACGTATATTCGGATTATAGGCATCTATAGGTTTATCCTCTTCTTTAATATTAATTGGTTCCCACTGCCATGCACCTGCCGGGCTTTTTTTCAGTTCCCAGTCGTAGTTGAGCAACAGATGAAAATAGGTGTGATTCCATTTATTGGGAGTTGTTGTCCAGGCGCCCTCAAGGCCGCTTGTAACGGTATCGGCTCCGTGTCCTTTTCCTTTCGGATTCATCCAGCCAAAACCTTGTTCGTGAATGGCACCACCCTCAGGATTTGGCCCCAAGGCTGAAGCATCACCGTTACCGTGAGCTTTACCCACTGTATGTCCACCTGCACCGAGTGCAACCGTTTCTTCATCATTCATGGCCATGCGTTTAAATGTTGTGCGAACATCGTGTGCCGTGCGAAGCGGATCGGGTTTACCATCAACGCCTTCTGGGTTCACATAGATAAGTCCCATTTGCACTGCGGCTAATGGATTCTCTAAAGACTCACTGTTATTGTTCTCTGCATAGCGCGATTTTGCAAGCCATTCTTTTTCTGCACCCCAGTAGATATCTTTTTCAGGATGCCAGATTTCCTCGCGGCCACCACCGAATCCGAATGTTTTGAACCCCATTGATTCATAGGCCATATTGCCGGCAAGAATAAATAAATCGCCCCACGACAAGTTATTGCCATACTTTTTCTTCACAGGCCATAGTAAACGTCTGGCTTTATCGAGGTTCGTGTTATCAGGCCAGCTGTTCAAAGGGGCAAAACGCAGGTTGCCGGTTTTACTGCCACCGCGTCCGTCTGCCGTGCGATAGGTTCCGTCGGCGTGCCAAGCCATTCTGATCATCAGACCTCCATAGTGTCCCCAGTCGGCAGGCCACCATTCTTGACTGTCGGTCATTAACTTTTTTAAATCACCCTTTACTTCTTCGAGGTTTAATTTTGAAAAAGCCTTGCGATAGTTGAATTCTGTGCCGAGTGGATTTGTTTTTGTGTCGTGCTGATGCAGTATATCCAGGTTGAGCGCATTAGGCCACCAGTTTGTAACGGAGTTTTTGTTCTCTGTGTTTGCACCGTGCATCACCGGGCATTTACCTTTTTTAGTTTCCATGATGTTTCTAGTATTTTATTTGATTGTGTGTTTAGAGTTTAGGGATGTGATGTATAATAAATTAAAACAAATGTTTTGATTAAAGTTTATGATTTGTTCGTTCGAAAGTGGATATGTGTTTGAATTAAGATTAACAGAGGAAAGATTTTTTGATTCGGGTAAATGTAATCACGACAAGCTTAATTTTTCGTGATTTACTTGGCAAATAATTTATCCGGTTGTCTGTTTATATAAATAAAAAACCCACCGGAAGGTGGGTTTATGTAAAAAGGTTAATGTTTATTCAGATGGTATTACGCCAATTTGACATTTACTGCATTTAATCCTTTTTTGCCTTCACGAAGTTCGAAGGTTACTTCATCTTTCTCGCGAACCTTATCTACAAGTCCGCTAACGTGTACGAAGTACTCTTTGTTTGTTTCGGCTTCGATGATGAAACCAAATCCCTTGGTTTCATTGAAGAATTTAATAGTTCCTTTGTTCATTTGATAAAAATTATTATTACAAAAGTACTAAAAAATATTTCGTATAATCCTAGCAGTTTTCTAAGAAAAAAAACGCTGCTGTAATCACAGCAGCGTTTATCTGATAAACCCTTTAAATACTATTTTTTATCGTCTTTTACTTCTTCAAAATCAACGTCCTGCACATGGTTGCCGGCGCCGGGCTCGGCCTGAGGGCCTGAGGCTTCGGGATTAGCTTGCGCACTTTCTTGTGTTGCCTTGTACATCTCTTCAGATGCCGCAGCCCAGGCGGTGTTAAGCGTTTGCATAGCCGATTCAATCGCACTGAGATCCTGATTCTTGTGTGCCTCCTTTAAGGCATTCAGTGCATTCTCAATAGGCGTTTTCTTTTCGGCCGGAATTTTATCACCAAATTCGTTAAGTTGCTTGTCTGTATTGAAGATGAGTGAGTCGGCTGCATTCAGTTTCTCTGCTTTTTCACGTGCTTCACGGTCGGCCTCTTCGTTAGCTTTGGCATCGCTGCGCATTTTCTCAATTTCATCTTTCGATAATCCGGTAGATGCTTCGATGCGTATGCTTTGTTCTTTTCCTGTTGCCTTATCCTTGGCATTCACTTTTAGAATTCCGTTTGCATCGATATCAAAGCTCACTTCAATTTGAGGTACCTGACGAGGCGCTGGAGGAATATCACTTAGCATAAAGCGACCTATGGTTCTGTTATCGCGAGCCATGGAGCGTTCACCTTGCAGGATATGAATTTCAACCGATGTTTGGTTATCCACGGCCGTGGTAAACACTTCAGAACGGCGTGATGGAATTGTCGTATTTGATTCGATGAGTTTCGTCATCACACCACCCATAGTTTCTATGCCAAGTGACAGGGGAGTAACATCGAGCAGGATTACATCGGTGATATCACCGGTTAATACGCCACCCTGAATGGCTGCACCCACAGCAACTACTTCATCGGGGTTAACACCTTTTGAAGGTTTCTTACCAAAGAACTTTTCTACAACTTCCTGAATTTTTGGAATACGTGTAGAACCACCGACCAGGATGACATCATTAATCTGCGAAGCGTTCAAGCCCGCATCGCTGAGTGCCTTGCGGCAAGGTTCTAATGTGCGCTGAACAAGCGCGTCAACCAATTGCTCAAATTTGGAACGGGTTAATTTTTTTACCAAATGTTTTGGTACACCATCAATGGCAGTAATGTAAGGCAGGTTAATCTCTGTTTCGCTGGAAGCAGATAGTTCGATTTTTGCTTTTTCGGCGGCTTCCTTGAGGCGCTGTAAGGCCATTGGGTCTTTACGCAGGTCAATGGTTGGTTCATCTTTTTTGAATTCATCAACGAGCCACTGAATAATCGTTTGGTCGAAGTCATCACCACCAAGGTGTGTGTCACCATTGGTAGATTTTACTTCAAAAACACCTCCGCCGAGCTCGAGAATGGAAATATCAAATGTGCCACCGCCCAGGTCATATACAGCGATGTAAGCGTCCTTATCTTTTTTATCCAGTCCGTAAGCCAGTGCCGCAGCAGTAGGCTCGTTGATTATACGTTCAACGGTTAAGCCAGCAATTTCTCCGGCTTCTTTGGTAGCTTGTCGCTGAGAGTCGTTAAAGTAGGCCGGAACCGTAATTACAGCACGGGTTACTTCCTGACCTAGGTAGTCCTCTGCCGTTTTCTTCATTTTTTGAAGTACCATCGCAGAGATTTCCTGCGGGGTATAATGACGACCATTAATGTCTACACGAACCGTATTATTTTCTCCTTTTGTAACATTATAGGCCACATACTTAAGCTCTGCGCCTATTTCGTCAAATCGTCTACCCATAAAACGTTTGATGGATGCTATGGTGTTTTGTGGGTTTGTGATTGCCTGACGTTTAGCCGGGTCACCGATTTTACGTTCACCATTTTGAAGAAAACCAATTACAGATGGCGTCGTGCGGCGGCCTTCATCGTTCTGAATAACCACCGGTTCGTTGCCTTCCATAACAGCTACGCAAGAGTTCGTTGTGCCCAGGTCAATTCCGATTATTTTTCCCATATTAAAAGTTGTTTTTGTTGTTTGTTGTTTCTCCACAATACTCAATCCGTGTGCCACCGCACCAGATATCGGTTTAGTAGAAATAATGTCATATTATTTAAGAAACTATGCCCTAAACAGGAATAAACAGATGACTAATTGACAGAAATATGAACTTATTCCGGGCAGAGCTGGCCGGAACTATTTAAAAAGCGAAGCGATTTGGTAAATGAACTACAGGCAACAGAGTCCAATGTAGAAGGCTTCAGGCTAATGGGGGATGTTTTAAACGATCTGAATGTAAATAA
>BJGO01000018.1 GCA_014190535.1 Bacteroidota bacterium
TCGCTACGTTCAACAAAACGATCGCGTAAAAATTTTGGGAAATGGTGAAATCAAAAATAAAGTAACGGTATCTGCGCACGCTGTTAGTGCAAAAGCTAAAAGTGCAATTGAAGCGGCCGGTGGATCAGTAAATATTATTGGTAAGTAATCCACGCACAATCTCATCATTCAAGCCCCCGAATCGGGGGCTTTTTTATTGTAACACCTAATGATGTTTGCTTTAGGTCAATCTATCAGATGTGTTTTTGGAATGATGTTTGAAATGATTGAATTAAATTTACCCTTATGAATCGATTTTTGACTTTAGTTGTTTTATTAACGTTCCTATTGTGTGATGTGAAGGCACAAACAACAAAGCCATCAACGAAGAAAAAAGTCAAGTTACCGCCTCATACAGGTTATTTTGATTTAAATCTTCAGATGGGTGTACCTATGCAGGAATATAGCACAGCTACTCAATCTCTCCCATTTGGTTTCAATTTCGGCTATATGCACCAGCCAAGTCGATACGTGCCATTACTTATTGGTGGAGATTTTAGCTACATGAGTGTTGGAACTAATACTATTGATCGGGCGCTAACGGCCGATATTACAGCCAATGGTGTTCTCATCGATCAATTATTTATACCCTTACAATTTCAGATTAATAATAATTTGATTACTTCACACCTCAAGTTGCGTTTTCTCGCTCCAACCAAGTATGTTAAGCCATATATCGATGGCATCGGGGGATTTAATTATTTATGGACAGGCACACAGGTATTTGATAGAAGTCAACAACAATTCTTCGCTCGTAATAACAATAATGACAATGGTTTAATTACCCGCAACACACAGTTGCAATCATTCACATATAGTGCAGGTGCCGGAACAGGTTTACTTTTTCAACTAAAGCCAAATTTCTATCTTAACGTGGGTGTATGTTATGCCTTTGGAGGCAGAGCCAATTACTATGATAACTCTCAGATCCAAAACTGGGATATTCAGTTAAACACCTCAGGCTACAATCCAAATCAAACAAATGGCGCATTTAAGGATAGTGACCTGTATGTAGATGCGATACCCAAACGTTCTAAGACAGATATGCTGTTGATACAACTAGGATTTAGTTGGAATGTGGTGGATGGTAAATACAAATAACCAAAGAGATATTAAGCATATTTTACGTCACACCTGAGACAGTTGGAGTGTCTTGCTGTGCCTTATATCCAGAGCACTCATTACTCTGCATACATAGCATCTATTTCCCGGGTATATTTCTGAAGTAAATGTTTTCTTTTAAGTTTAAGGGTAGGGGTTAATTCACCTCCGGGAACGGTCCACTCTTGTGTGATGAGTGTAAATTTCTTGATTTGCTCTGTATGACCAAATGATTTATTAAGTTCTTCGACTATTTCATTAAACTTCTCAAGAACCCGGCTATTTTTGATTAGGTCCTCTTTCGTGTTGAATGAAATCTGATTATTCGTGCACCACTTTTCAATATTGGAAAACGAAGGCACGATAATAGCCGAAACGAATTTTTTTGCATCGCCAATAACCATAATCTGTTCTATGAAAAACGACTCTTTGAATTTGTTCTCGATAGGCTGCGGAGCCACATATTTACCGCCCGATGTTTTGAATAGCTCTTTTTTGCGATCGGTAATTTTTACAAAACCTTCGTTATCTATTTCGCCCACATCGCCGGTATGAAACCAACCATCGGCATCTATAACTTCGGCTGTGAGGTCGGGGCGTTTATAATAACCTTTCATAATAATGTCGCCTTTGATAAGTATTTCACCGTCTGCGGCAATTTTAATTTCTACTCCGGGTAATGCCTGACCGACCGTACCGATTTTATTGAATCGTAAATCGAATCGGTTAACGGTGGCGGCAGGAGAGGTTTCAGTAAGACCATAGCCTTCCATAATGGTTATGCCGGCGGCAGTAAAAATTCTGCTGAGTTTTTGAGGCATAGGTGCCGATCCGGTAACAATCATTTTTACTTCATTGCCTAAAGCCAGTTTCCATTTGCTGAAAATAAGTTTGCGTGCAATGTTTAATTGCGTCATGTACAAACCGCCGGGTGGATTTTGATTATCCCATTGTTCACCAAGGCGCAATGCCCAAAAAAACAAAGCTCTTTTTATTCCCTTTAATTCGAGTCCTTTTGAAACAATCTTTTCATATACTTTTTCTAACAAGCGCGGAACAGCAGTGAAAATATGAGGCTTTACCTCACGCAGATTATCGCCTATAGTCTCCATACTCTCCGCATAATAAACAGAGACACCGAAGGTGATGTAGAGATATATAATCATCTTTTCAAAAGAGTGATTCAGCGGCAGAAAACTTAGTGCACGGTGATTTTCGTTTACAGGCATCAGTGGTTTTGCGGCGATGATATCGGATACAATATTTTTATGGGTAAGCATTACCCCTTTCGGAAACCCGGTTGTTCCTGAGGTGTAAATGATGGTAGAGATGTCATCCGGTGTAATGCTTTTTTTAATTTCTTGTAATTGAGATTCCTGCGCTACATCGCCCTTAGCCAAAAACTCGAGCCAGTGAGGCGCACCGCTAACCGGATTAAAGCTATATACCTCCGAAATACTTGGCACATCTTTTTTGATATTCATTACTTTGTGATACAACTCCTCAGAACTAACAAAGACGATTTTTACTTCGGCATCATTAAAGATGTATTTATAGTCTGCTTCGCTGATGGTTGGGTAAACAGGTACATTGATAATACCGGATTGCATGGCTCCGAAGTCCACAAAATTCCATTCGGGCCTGTTGTTAGATATGATAGAAATTTTATCGTCTTTTTTCAGACCACTATTCAATAGCGCATAGCTGATACGATTTGAATATTGTATAAATTCATCAATACTATATTTTTTCCACTCATTGTTTTCCTTACAGCAGAGCGCATCGTTTTTAGGATAGTTGTTTCTCTGATGTTCGAGAATATCGAAGACACGGGATATTTTCATGAGTGTGGTTAGTTTAATTTTTTGTTAAAAAAAATGAATAGGTGCGTTTATTAATGATTGAATAGCTCAGTTGTTTTTTAGTCACTTATGATATCTTCCTAAGGGATTAAAATCCAAAATTGATTCCCGCTCTGAAAATAAGTGGGCTTGGATTTGGACTTGTTGATGCATTGTACAACACATCATAAAGCGCCATGATAACTACAGAGGATCGCTCTCCAACCGGTTGCATAAATCCGCCACCAATTAAGAAGAAGGGAACATTTCGGCGCTCTGTCGTGTAACGGTAAGCCACAGGATCAAAGACAGGAAGTTCCCAGTTGGTAAATCCATATTCTGCATGGGCAAATAAATTATCTGAAACTACATATCGTCCAAAACCATTTGCTCCATATATAGACGTTTGATAAATTGGCCCGTTGCGTTGCCATCGTTCACGGTAGTATAAATATTCCAGTCCTACACCGGCAGATAAACGTTTATTTATTTTATAGCCTATGATGGGCGAAGCTCCAATTACCGTAATATTTCCGAATGATAAGGTCACCCCTCCGCCGAAAAAGAGTTTGTCCTTTAAGCGCATTTTGGGTTCATCATCGGCTTTAAGATGATATGAAAACAGCAAGCACATGAAGCATGTCAGCGCTGTGATGAGATGGATACGTTTCATCGATCAGGAAAAATTTTATTTGGGTTTAAAATGTTATTCGGATCAAAAGCTAGTTTAATTTTTTTCATAATGGAAAGTTGCACTTGGTTAAGTGCAATAGGCATGTAGTTTTTTTGAACTAATCCGATACCGTGTTCTCCGCTTAGAGTTCCCCCAAGACGAACAACTTCTGTAAATAATTCGCTTATGGCCTTGGGTAATGTATCGTGCCATATGGGATCAGATAAATTACCTTTGATGATATTTACGTGCAAGTTACCATCCCCGGCATGTCCATAACAGACAGACTGAAATCCATATTTAAGTCCAATTTGTTTTACCGTTTGCAAAAGCTCCGGCAAATGCGCTCTGGGAACAACCGTATCTTCCTCTTTATAGACTGAATTAGCTTTTACGGCCTCGGCAACACTGCGGCGCAGTTTCCATAGTTCCGATTTTTGTTGAGCATGATCAGCAAATAATAATTCGCCGCAATGATGTTTTTCCAGTTCAATTGACACACGCTCTGCCTCGGCCATCAGAATATCTAAATCACTGCCATCCAGTTCAATTAACAAATGAGCCTGAATCGAATCCGGCAGTGTCATCGTGGATCCGGTAAATTTCATTGCCCATTCTATGGCATCCCGTTCCATAAATTCCATGGCGGATGGAGTGATTCCGGCACTAAAGACAGAGGCTACTGCCGCACAGGCATCTGTTGCTGACTGAAATGGTGCCAGAAGGAGCACGTCGAAGCGAGGGTGCGGTATGATTTTAAGTACAATTTTTGTAATTACGGCCAGTGTGCCTTCACTGCCAACAATAAGTTGTGTGAGGTTGTATCCGGTAGCATTCTTTATCACATTTGCTCCTGTCCAAATAATGGCTCCATCGGGTAAAACAATTTCCAGATTCAGCACATAATCCTTTACCACTCCATATTTAACAGCCTTTGGGCCACCCGAATTTTCAGCAACATTGCCTCCTATAAAACAAGAACCCCTACTGGCCGGATCGGGTGGATAAAACCAACCACGTTGTTTTAATGTATCCTGCAATACCTCTGTGATGACAGCCGGCTCGGTAATCACATAGCCATTGCGATCATTTATCTCCAGAATATTATTTAACCGCTCTGTACTTAATAATACACCACCTTCTGAAGCAAGGGCGCCTCCGCTGAGGCCGGTTCCTGCACCCCGGGTGGTAACAGGTATTTTAGTTCGATTACAATAGCTCAGGATGGCTGAAATCTGATGAGCATCTTTAGGTAATAACACAATGGATGGCTCAAATCGTAAATCTTCGGTTTCGTCGTGTGTGTATCGTTCAAACTTTTCGTGAGCTGAGAGATACATGAAGTCGGCACCAACTATTGAAGTGAAATGCTCAATATCGGATGTGCTCAGGGTCATTTCTTTTTCTTTATAGGCGCATCAAATTCCTGACCGAAAATAATGCCAAGCCTCAGCTGTAAAACATTATTGAATGCGGCATTATCTTTATAAAGACTGCCCTTGCCGTAACCAATCGGAAAAAGGGAATACCCATACCGTACATTCAAGTTGAAAATATTGTTAATGTAGTAGGTGCCACCTAATACCACCTGAACATCATCGTTCTCAAATGCATCAATTCCAAATACACGGGTACTGTTAGCTAACTGAACAATTTCCTGCCTGATTTTACCGACATTACGGCTGTATTGTAGCCCCGCAGTGAATCCTACGTGTTGTCTGTCGTAGAAATTAATACATAATGGTATATCAATATAATTAATATTAATGAGCAGTGCCCTTGGGAAACCGGGCGATACTCTGGTTTGCGCTCCTTTCTGGGCATAGCCGAGGTCAAGAGACATAAAAAATTTTTCAGATACGGGGTATTGTACTGTTGCGGCCAGGTTTAACCCCCCTTTGTTAAATCCTGCGGTGGCATCGCCGTCTATCTGCGAACCGATGATACCGGCATAAAAACCCCCGCTGAATTGAGCTTTCGATGCTGTTGCGGTTAACAGTATCCATATCAGGTATGTGTATTTCTTTATGTTCATAACGTTGAAGATGAGTAAAATTCCATCTTAATTTTGAAAAACACAGATTAATAAGACATGTTCAAGTACACAACCACAACGTTAGCAAAAATTGAAGATTTGATGAAAGAAGCCGCTTATAATGTTCGTTATGAAAAAGGAAACTTCAAGGCGGGTTATTGTGTGCTCAAGGACAAGCGTATTGTTGTTATCAATAAGTTTTTTAATACTGAATCGCGCATTAACAGCTTTTTAGATATTATACCTACACTAGATATTAATGATGGTACTTTATCTGAAAAAAATATTCAGTTTCTGAAGTATTTAAAAGAGGCTAACCGTAACAATTGAAAATAACCTTTCTCGGAACAGGTACTTCACAGGGCGTTCCGCTGATTGCCTGCAGGTGCAATGTGTGTCTCTCGGATGATACAAGAGACAAACGTCTGCGTACGAGCATTATGATTGAAGATGAAGGTGTAACTATTGTTATTGACTCAGGGCCTGATTTTCGCCAGCAAATGCTCAGGCAAAATGTAACAAGCCTGGATGGATTGCTCTTTACCCACGGGCATAAAGATCATACAGCGGGGATGGATGATGTGAGAGCGTTCAATTACATCCTGAATAAAACAATCGATGTATACGCCGCTATACCTACACAGACTATCCTGAAGCGGGAGTTCCAGTATATATTCGACGGAACGGAGTACCCCGGTATTCCGAGAATTAATTTGAATACCATCAATGTTAATGAGCCGTTTAATATTGGTAGTCTCAAAATACAGCCTTTCGAAGTCATTCATCACAAAATGCCCGTACTTGGATTCAGAATAAAAAATTTTACTTACATAACCGATGCGAATCATATACCGGAATACTCCAGAAAAATGATACTGAATTCCGAAATACTGGTACTCAATGCACTGAGAAGAGAGGCTCATATATCTCACTTTACCTTGTCTCAGGCAATCGCAGAATCAACACAGGCAAAGGCGCATAAAACCTATTTAACACACATTAGTCATCAGCTTGGTCTACACAGTCAGGTTCAGCAAGAACTACCGGATGATATTTTCCTGGCATACGATGGCTTAACACTTACTTTGTAAACATCATGAAAAATTATCTTTCGTTTTTTACTTTCATATACATAGTGCTGCTATTTGCTGTAAATCCTCAACTCTATGGTCAGCATATTCGGCAATTACCCTATGAATCAGACAGTACATTTTATCGTGTCGATCTGGCCATTAAGAACGCATCACGTTGTGCATACCTCTATCTCGAATATGATAGTATTAAATACCTGCCGGATAATTTTGGATTACTGACTAAGCTGCGTGGCATCACGTTTAAATATTGTAATCAGGTTGATTGGGATCGGTCAGTTTCTGTTATGGCGCAGTTGCCGCGACTGGAATATCTTGAAATTACGGTTTGTAAGATCAGTAAGCTCACAGATAAAATTGGGCGTCTTTCCGGATTGAGATCCTTGGTCTTAAAGACAAATAATTTTTTAACCATACCGGAGTCAACATCCGATTTAAAGAAACTTATATATGTGAATCTATCCTTTAACCCGGGAATGAAGTGGGATGAGGTGTTTAACCATTTGCCTGAACAAATTCAGGAGTTGGATTTATCCGGAAACTCTTTGTGGGAAATTCCAACATCCGCCTACCGGTTTACTGCCCTAGAGCAGTTGCATTTGAACAGTAACAACCTCAGGGTGTTGCCATCTGAAATATCTTCATGGAGTGAACTCAGCTATCTGAATTTGAGTAATAATACTGGCATAAACTGGAAGTCGACTTTCGATCAAATGCTCCAATTAAAAAAATTATCCATTATTAAACTTTCAAATAATCAACTTACAGAGTTGCCGGCAAAAATCGGTTTGCTTACTGAACTTACCGAAATTCACGCAGACGGCAACATGCTTCAGGGCCTTCCGGAGAGCATCGGGAGTTTAACTAATCTTCGTCTGTTGAATATCAGCACGTCTAAAACAGGTCAAACACGTAACCAAATTGAGCGTTTCCCCGCTTCATTCGGGAAACTGAGAAATCTGGAGGTGCTGAACATGAATGGTACATATATGATTTCATTGCCATCGGGTATTTCAAAAATGAATAAACTAAAAAAAATATATATCACCTGGTGTGGACTTACGTCCTTAAATGAGATTAGAAGTTGTACCCAACTGGAAGAATTGCACGCATCACATAATTATTTTGATCGTATACCGGATTGGATAGGTGAGCTCGCCGCATTACGAATTCTTAAACTTGATGGTAATTACTTCCCAAGTAAACCAATTCCTCATATCTTAAATTGCCCGCCCGGACTGGGATTACTATCCAACCTGGAGGAGTTGAGCCTAAATGATCAGCTGATCGATAAACTACCGGATGAGATAGGCGATCTGAAGAAACTTAAAACACTGAATGTGAGAAATAACAAATTAGAATCATTACCTGAAACTATAACTCGCTGTACATCGCTGCGTTCAATTGATCTTAAGGCCAACCTGCTGATCACGCTTCCTGATTTCAATTCGATGACATCACTTTTGGAATTAAATATAAGTTTTAATCCTACGGTAAATTTTGATGCGGAGGCAATTAAATTTTCAAAAATTCCATCATTAAAAAAAATGGATATCAGTTTCAATAATATCTCAGCAAATACCCTTCAGGTGATTCGCTCTCAATATCCCGGAGCTGAAGTGATTTGTTTATCATTCGATGATTTAAATTTTAATCCGGATAAGAAAAACTAATCCGTTACAAAAAGTGAACTGATGATATAATCACTTAACATTTGCCCCTCTGTTGTTAATACATAATTGGATTGATTGTATTCAATGAGCCCTCGTTTATTGAAGTCGGGGAATAGTGCATCAACATGATCAACATACGATTTCGGAAAAGTCAACAATTGATTTCGGTTCAGGCCGTTTACAGTGCGAAGTCTTGTGAGGAGCAATTCGTTAAAGGTGTCCTTTACGCTTAATAGTTCCGTTGTCATTTCAGGTAACTGACCGGACAATAGTCTGCGGATGTATTGAATATTATGAGGCTTATTCTGCGTTCTTGTATTTTGAAAATAACTATGTGCTGAGGGGCCCAGGCCAAGATAGGGCTGGTTATTCCAGTAATTGCTGTTATGCTTTGATTCAAATCCGGCTTTTGCAAAGTTGGAAATTTCGTATTGGTTTATCCTATTTTGTTTACTCCATTGAAGCAGGCTATGATATTGTTTAATAGTAAGATCATCTTCGGCAGGTTTCATCTTATTCTGTTTAACGAAATGAGCCAGTGCGGTTCGTTCCTCTATGGTTAGGCTGTAGCAGGATAAGTGGGGCACCTGCAACTCCTGTACTATGGATAAATTTTTATTCCATTCGTCAACGGATAAATCAGGCAGTCCGTAAATTAAATCAATAGTAATATTTGAAAAACCGGCATAGCTGGCGTCAGCAATAGCGTTTCGGGCTTGTAATTGGTTGTGGCTCCTGTTCATCATCTGAAGATGTTTGTCGAAGAACGACTGAATACCAATGCTGAGTCGGTTAAATCCACATAGCTTAAGTTCTTTTAATAAGGCAATTGAAAGGTCATCGGGGTTGCATTCAACCGTTTGTTCAATATTGGAAGATATATTGTATTGATTGTAAAGTGCCTGAATGATTGAGCGGATCTGATTACCGGATAAGATCGATGGTGTGCCACCGCCAAAGTAGATGGTCTCAAATACTTCATCCTGCCATGCTCCGGCTTTTAGGCTAATCTCGGTCAATAAGGCCTCAACAAATTCGTTAATACTTCCTTTATCTGTACTAAAATGGAAGTTACAGTAATGACAGGCTTGTTTACAGTAAGGAATGTGAATATAGATGCCGGCCATTTAGTTCAGATAACACGAATTTTAATGCGAATTTACAAAGAGTGATGCTGCGTGCGATTATTATTATGATTATTTCATGTTCGGGTATAGTTCGTGCCCAGCATGTAGTTTTATTTAAACCAACAGATAAACCCGAATCAGCTATAAAAGATTATTTCAATAAGCCGGTTCAGGTTTCTGATACGAATGCAGTAGAACTCACCTACAATAAGTTGCTCGCTCAATTGTTTTCTCAGGGTTATGTTAATGCTCATATTATATCGGTTGAACATAAAATCGATACCAGTATCATTAATCTATTCGCCGGATCTCCTGTTAAATGGGGCAAAATCAATGTCCCCGATGATGTATTATCATCGAGAGATATGGCCCGGTTCAGGTCATTATCCGGTAAGATTATCTCGATAAAAGAACTCGATGTATTATTTAACCAGCTAATTACCTACTATGAAAACAATGGCTATCCATTTGCATCAGTCCGGTTAAATAGTATAACTCAGGAGGAAAATAAATTATATGCTCAGCTCGAAGTAAATACAGGCAAACTCATTATCATAGACAGTGTCGCCGTTACAGGGGATGTGCTACTCACCAATCGCTACATTCAGAATTATCTGGGTATTAAAAATGATGCGTTATATAATGAAGAGTTTATCAGAGGAATATCCAGAAAAATAAATGAGTTGCCGTTCATTGAACTTGCTAAACAGCCATCCGTGAACTTTTACGCCGAACGTGCTATAGTAACACTGTATCTTAAGAACAAAAATGCGAATCGTTTTGATTTTATCTTAGGTGTTTTGCCCAACAGCACCTTGCAGGCAACACCCGGACGGCTACTCATAACAGGCGATGTACAACTTAATCTATACAACGCCCTTTCGTTTGGCGAACAGGTTTCCGTACGCTTTGAAAAATTTCAGGCACGTACAACCAGAGCAAAGGCTCGCATAGTTTATCCTTATGTGTTGTCTTCTCCGTTCGGCTTGGATGCCGGATTTAATCTTTTTGTCAATGATTCAATATTCAGAAATCTTGAATATGATTTCGGTGTTCAGTATTCCTATTCAGGAAGTAATTATATTAAAGGATATTACAAACGATTTGAATCCCGTATCATCTATGTTGATACGTCATTAATCCTTTTTACAAAAAAATTACCTGCCACACTCGATGTTAATAACAGTACGTATGGCGTGGAGTATGCCCTGGATAAAACAGACTTTAGATTTAATCCCAGAAAAGGTTTTGGTCTGATACTTAATGTAGCCGTTGGATTGCGTCGCATCGAGCCCAATAATAAAATAGTCAATCTCACCGATCCTTTTAATCCGGAGTTCTCTTATAGGTCGCTCTATGATTCCATCCAGAATAAGGGTAATCAGTATCGGGCAACATTTCGGTTTTATAAATATTGGCCTTTAGCCAATCATTCCGCGATTAAAACACAAATAGACTTGGGATACATCATTGGCAAGGATATCGTAGTTGGTGAGTTATTTCGTTTGGGAGGAAATAAATTTTTACGTGGCTTTGATGAGGAGAGTATTCTTGTTTCAAATTATCAAATACTTAATCTAGAGTATCGGTTATTATTGGATCAGTATTCATTTCTTAGTGTCTTTACCGATCAGGGTATTATGAGTCGGTTTACCAATCTTACCGATTACACAACGATATACACAGCCGGAGTTGGAGCCGGATTTACTTTTCAGACAAAAGCAGGCCTCTTTAATCTAAATTATGCTCTTGGCCGAACAAATAATAGTTCCTTCAGTTTCAGAGCCGCAAAAATTCATTTTGGATATATCAATATATTCTGAGTTTACTTTGTAGTATGAAATGGCGTACTGTCTCTTTCATCCATCGGTTCTGTATGATAGCCCTGCTAATACTTAGTGTCAATGCAGTGCTTATGGCACAGACCGATACTGCGACTCTTAGGCCTGCTATTTCCTTGCAACCTGATACCATCAATACAGGGGCGCTCGCAAAACTGGATTCCGCATTGAATGAGTATGGTTCGAATCAGTCTTCAGCGGTGATGATTCAACCATTACACGACCAGCCAATCCCTTATTTTTTATTTGTGATATTCCTGGGCCTACTCGCACTGATTACGTTGATTCGATTTCGCTATTCCAAGGAGTTCAATGACTCTTTGTCTGTTTTTATGAATAACAGCACCTTACAGCAGAGTTACAGAGAGGCCTTGGTCAGTGGTGTGCGCCCCGGCAACATCATGTTGATGGTCAATTTTATCACGCTCTTGTCGATTTGGATTTATCTGAATACGTTAACAGATCAATATAGTATTTCACGATATGGTTATCTCACAATAATTCTATCGTGGCTCATCATTCTTCTGATTCTTGTTATACGAACAATAACGATCCGTATAGCCGCCTATTTGACAAATAAATCCAAAGAGGTAGGTTTTTTTCATTTCATTGAGTTGCAACTTGTCAGAATCGTTGGTATAGCTTTATTTCCCTTAGTCTTGTTACAAGGTTATGCCCCGCAGTTGATAGCAAAGTCCTCTTCTTATGTGATACTTGCCCTCTTATTATTGATGTTCCTTTATCGGTATTTCAGAGTTTACGGCACCTTGTCGCAGGCCTATGGCAAAAATCTTTTTCATTTTTTAATTTATATTTGCGCACTCGAAATTGCTCCGGTGCTGATTGGAATAAAACTCATTCTTAAAAACATTCTTTAAAAAACGTTTATTCGAAAATCTGTCAGAATGAAGTCAGCCGCAAAGAAAAGTTCTAAAAAAAGTACGGTTAAAGCCAAACCAAAAGCAAGTAAGAAAAAAGCTGTTGCCCCGAAAAAAGTTGTAGTAAAATCGGTCAAAACTAAATCAAGCGCCCCAGCAAAAATTCAAAAGATATTAATTACTCAACCCAAACCCGAAACGGATAAGAATCCTTATTTTGATCTGGCCAAAAAATTTAAAGTTCAGATTGATTTCAAACCACTAATTCATCTCGAAGGTATTTCAGCACAGGAATTCCGTAAGTTTAAAATTAATCCGGTTCAACATACAGCCATTGTTTTTACCAGTCGAAATGCTATCGATCATTTCTTTAAGCTATGTGAAGATTTACGGGTAAAAATGTCGCAGGAAACCAAGTATTTCTGCATGACGGAGTCTATTGCTTTATATCTGCAGAAGTACATACTCTATCGTAAGCGGAAAGTTTTTTATGGAGATGGTTCCTCAAAAAATTTTTTTGATGTTATACTCAAGTATAAAGATAAAGAGCGTTTTTTAGTTCCTTGTGCAGACAGTCACAAAAGTGAAATACCCGATTTTCTGAGTAAGCACAAATTGGATTATAACACAGCGGTTATCTTCCGAACGGTTCCGGTATCAATACCATCCAAGGAACTGCTATCTTACGATATGATTGTGTTGTTTACCCCTGCGGCAGTGAAATCATTATTTCACAACATCCCCGGATTTAAACAAGGCAAGTTGAAGATTGGCGCATTTGGCCCACAGACTTGTAGCGAGGTCATCTCCAGTAAATTAAATTTAGATGTGCCGGCACCTACCGAAGGATTACCATCAATGGCCGCGGCTTTAGCCAAATATCTTACCGCCAATAAATAAGTTCCATAGGTATTTATGAATCAATCCGGTCGTAAAGCCAATCGGCTTATTAACGAAACAAGTCCTTATTTACTCCAACACGCTTACAATCCGGTTGATTGGTATCCCTGGTGCGAGGAAGCATTTGCGTTTGCCAAGGAGCAGGATAGACCGGTGATTTTGAGTATCGGCTATTCTACTTGCCATTGGTGCCATGTGATGGAGCGAGAATCATTTGAGAATAATGATGTTGCTTCATTTATGAATGAACACTTTGTATGCATTAAACTAGATCGCGAGGAACGCCCCGATTTGGATCACATTTATATGGATGCGGTACAAGCTATGACAGGGCAGGGGGGCTGGCCCTTAAATGTATTTCTTACTCCGGATAGAAAGCCTTTTTATGGGGGCACCTACTTTCCACCTGTGTCTTATGCAGGTCGACCTTCCTGGATGGAGGTACTTCGACACATACTGAAATTATACATCTCAAAAAAATCGATAATACGCGAGCAAACAGAGAAATTACTGCAACATCTCAATCAGATGAATCAACTAAAAGGCACGGGTTCTTTCCTTGATTTGGATGATGATTATTTTCATCGCACCTATAATATTATTAAACAACATTTCGATAGAGAAAATGGAGGTTATGGAAGTGCTCCTAAATTTCCTTCAACCTATACCACACAGTTCTTATTGCTTTATCACCATACCTATGATTCAAAAGATGCATTGGATCATGCACTTCTTACAATTAAGGCTATGTTACGAGGGGGTATTTATGATCAGATTCGTGGAGGCTTGTGTCGCTATGCCACAGACGATGGGTGGTTGGTTCCCCACTTCGAAAAAATGCTCTATGATAATGCTAACTTTGTAAAAGTACTTTGTGAATTGTATAAACATACCGGCGACAGTGAGATTCTCAGCGGTATCAAACAAACTACTGATTTTATATTGTCTGAGTTTCAATCAAGTAATGGTATGTTTTACGCCGCCTTTGATGCCGACTCAGAAGGGATAGAAGGTAAATATTATTGTTGGACTTCTGAGGAATTAAAACAGTTACTTGGAGATGATTATAACTGGTTTGCAGACTATTATCAGATTACCGAAACAGGTAATTGGGAGCACACCAACATCTTGTGCCGCAAACAATCGCCTGACCAATTTGCATTATCAATAAATTTAAAACAGGAAGAGTTCCTATCAAAACTGCAAGAGGTACATAGTAAGCTGATCACAACAGCTCAGCATCGGATTAAGCCCGGTCTTGATTATAAACATATCGTATCGTGGAATGCAATGATGATTGATGCGTTGGTTCAGGTGTCATCCATTCTAGATGATGAGAAAGTAATGAACCGTTCAAGAGTAGCCTATGACCGGTTAATTTCTTCTGTATTCAACGACGATAGATTGTTTCATCAGGTATCAAAAGATAAAATACAGCACGATGCACTACTTGATGATTATGCCTTTTTAATTCGCGCATCTATCAGTTTATACGCCCATACTGGTATGGCCGGGTATCTGCAACAGGCACAAAAACTCACAAATCTCACGATCGCAAATTTCTGGAATCGGGATCAGGGCGTGTTTCAATATGCCCATATGAATAAACAGGATGTACTTATTGATAAACTGGAGATTTTTGATAACGTTATTGCATCAGGGAATTCAGTAATGTTGGATAATCTCATCGTACTAAATAGGGTTGATCAAAACCGAACTATGCAAGATTGTATCGATCAGTTGATCTCTAAAAGTGTTGCGCTGTGTGGCAGTTATCCAACCTCATTCTCTAATTGGCTTTGTATTTTCCTGCGTCTTTTTAAACATAAAGGCGAGATTGTACTAACCGGTACTCAAGCCATAACGCGTATCAACGTGCTATCTAAACGGGTATCCCCTGAATACCTGATACTACCCCTAACAGATGAAAACACCCCGGGTAGTTTGTTCAAATCTAGATTAGATCGGCAAAAGGACTTTTTATATTACCTGTGTCATCAAAATACTTGCTCGTTGCCATCTTCCGATTGGGAGGGTTTGCTTTATAAATTGAGAAATTAATCCTATTTTGGCATTGAATGCTGAAGTCTCATTTACATACTTTTTTTTGGGTTCTAATAGTTCAATTATTTTTCTCGCGTATATGCAGCGCTCAACAATTTCCTCAATTTGCACTGTTTGCTGACAATCTAAATACGTACAATCCTGCCGCTACCGGTGTTCAGGACTATTTGGTGGTAAATGGTGCGGCACGATATCAATGGATTGGGATGAATGGTTCTCCATTTTCTCAGAGCATTAATGCTCATACTCCATTATACAAATGGCGAAGTGGGGCAGGTGTCACGATGATTAACAGTCAGCAGGGCCTGCAACGAAACACCAGTGCCGGATTTAACTATGCCTATATTATTCGTAAGAAAAACAGCACATTCAGCCTCGGAGTGCGCGGCGGAGTTCAGCAATCGTATCTGGATGGAAATTCTATAATCACACCCGAGGGTAGCTATGAAGCAGGAACGATAAATCATAACGACCCGATTTTACCACAATCCGGCATCACAAGATATTCTCCCGATTTCGCTTTAGGCTTGTTATTTACTCGAAAAACTTTTTTTCTTTCTTTTTCATCAATTTACTTAAGTCAGCCCTTTTTAAATCTTACATCCACCAAAAGCCCTACACTAAATAGGCATTACGTAGCATCTATAGGTAAACGATTTAAACTAGGTAGCAAATCGACCTTGGCTAATAATTATCTAATCAAATACGATCAATCAGATCTGCAGGCCGAAACCAACATGATTTTTCGCTTCAAGCAGTCGCTGGCATTAGGTTTGGGATACAGGGCATCATCCCTGCAAGCTGATGCGCTGATGGCTTTCCTGGGGCTTAATCTGTCTAAGAAATGGAGTGTTTCTTATGCCTACGAATTTCCTATGAATGCAATTAATAAAGTCTCAATTGGATCGCAGGAAATTCTCATTTCCTACAAGCTGCCATTGAGCACAACGGCAAGCCCCGGTAAAATTATTTATACACCTCGTTTCTGATTCATGTAACATTTTATAAAAGTTAGCGTTAAACTATCCAATCTAATGTTTAGAAATATAACAATCGGATATTTGGATAAATACTGATTATTTATATTTTTACACTCTAGACAATCCTAAAGCCCAAACACAGACACACAAATCAAAAACCTAATGCTAAAAGTACGCTCTTTTCTTGCGCTGTCAATCCTTGCGATTATTGCTGGTTGTTCTGGTGGTTACAATGGTCAATTACTTGGTGTTCTCGATCGTCCTGAATGGAATACTATCATTCCTTACGGCATGGTTTACATTCCATCAGGGACCCTCCACATTGGTCAGAACGATGAGGATATGAACAACTCATTGTTTCAGCCATCCAAGTCCATATCAATACAGGGCTTCTTTATGGATGAAACAGAGATTACTAACAATGAGTACAGACAGTTTGTCTATTGGGTTCGTGACTCAATAGCACATATTCTCATTGGCGGTGAGCACATCATCAATGAGGGTGAGCCAAACCAGCGTATTAACTGGCGTGAAACTATTGACTGGGAGGACGAATCTATACAAGAGACCTTAACATCAATGTACGTGCCATCTAACCAGCAGATATTAGGCCGCAAAGAATTTGATACCCGTAAATTAAACTACGTTTATTACTGGGTAGACTTTAAAGAGGCAGCGCGTAATGTAAATCGTAACAATGCTGACTTTGATCGTAGTTCAGTAATTAAATCAGATATTGTAAACGTCTATCCAGACACTTTGGCTTGGGTTCACGATTATACATACTCCTATAATGAGCCAATGACTCGTAATTATTTTTGGCATCCTGCATTCGACAATTATCCGGTAGTTGGTGTTAAATGGAAACAAGCTACTGCATTTGGTAAATGGCGTTCCCGTTTGTGGAATGATTTCCAAACTGAACGAGGTGAAGTGATCAACGACGAGTTTCGTTTACCTACTGAATCTGAGTGGGAATATGCGTCACGTGGTGGTAGAGATCATTCACCTTACCCTTGGGGTGGACCATACATGCGCAATAAGAAAGGATGTATTTTGGCTAACTTTAAACCTGGCCGTGGAAATTATCCTGATGACGGTGGTTTTTATACAGTTAAGGCTGATGCTTATTTCCCGAATGACTATGGATTGTATTGTATGGCAGGTAACGTCGCTGAATGGACATCTACCGCATACAACGAGAATTCCTATCACTTTGTACACGACTTAAATCCTGATATGCAATATAATGCTCAGGATAGTGATCCAATCACCCTAAAACGTAAAGTTATTAGAGGCGGATCCTGGAAAGACATAGCGTATTCATGTCAAACAGGTACCAGAAATTATGAATATCAGGATACTGCGAAATGTTATGTAGGGTTCAGAAATGTAATCACCTTCTTAGGCAGATCTATTAATGATTAACAATCGTTAATAAAATTTATTGCAAACAAGTTCGTTTCGCGCTATTTTTCACAAAAATTAAATCATTAAATCATTAACTAAAAATCAAAACAACACACAATGAAGAAACTGGCTCATTTTTTTGAATCAGAACGTGGAAAGCGTTTAAAAAACATGATTATCGGTATTGGAGCATCTGTAGTACTGATGGGAGCGTTATTTAAGCTCCAGCATTGGCCCGGTGCGTCTGAAATGCTTATTGCCGGAATGGTTACGGAAGCTGTAATTTTCCTACTGCTTGGTGTACTGCCTCCTCACAAAGATTACTACTGGGAAAAAATATATCCCGAAATTGATATAGCTCCGGATGAAGAAGAATTAAAACGAGCACACTCAAAAGCTATTCATGGCGGTCAGGGTCTCACTCAACAACTGGATAATATGTTGGAGAATGCTAAAGTTGAACCTGATATGATTAAGCGATTAGGTGATAACCTTAAAAAGCTAGGTGAAAACATCGAAAAAATGAACCAGCTTGGTGATGCAGGAGCCGCAACTAAGGAGTATTCTGATAAGGCCAAACAGGCAGCTCAGGCCTTAGATGGCATGAAAACGGCATATGCAGGCGCAACCGAGGCCATGACTAAGTTGCAATCCGCTCAATCTGATACTGTAAAATACCACGAACAGGTTCAAATGGTAACCAAAAACCTTGCAAGCTTAAATGCTATGTATGAATTGGAGTTACAGGGAACAAATAATCACCTTAAGTCAATGAATAAGTTTGTAGGTAGCTTATCTGAGGCCTTAAATAACCTTACAGACTCTGTTGAGGACACCAAGAAATTCAGAAATGAAATGAACGGTTTGGCTAAAAATCTGAACAATCTGAATACCATTTACGGTAACATGTTGTCGGCGATGCAAATTGGTCATTCCAAATAATTTTTTTAACCTAAGTACGTTTATAAAATAACACCATAGAAAATGAGTATACCTAAGGAACCCAGGCAAATGATGATTAACATGATGTATCTCGTGTTAACGGCACTGCTTGCATTAAACGTTTCCGCTGAAATCCTGAACGCATTCCACGTCGTTAATGAAGGTATTATTAACTCCAATAAATCAGTTGATAATAAGAACGACAAATCGATGCAGGCTTTTCAGTCATCAATGGAAAAAGATGCTGCAAAAACAAAACCCTGGCTAGATAAAGCAAATATTGTTAAATCGGAATCTGAGAAAATAGTAAAAGAGTTAGCCGCTCTATCAGATGAGATTGTTAAGTTGACAGGTGGTTGGGCAGACGAAGCCGGTAATCATTTCGATACAGGTTGGACATCGGATAAGGGTAAACTTTCCGACGAAAAAAATCTTGACGTATCTACCAGACTTCTTGTTGAAGAGAAGAAAGGTTATGAACTACAGGATAAACTTCTTGCTTTGCGAAATAAAATGATCTCCCTGGTTGATGATCCGGGTAAAAAGAAAGAAATTGAATTACAATTGCCCTTAAACATACCCGGTAAGGAGGTTATGTTTAAAAATGCTGAAGGACAGCAGAAAGACTGGGTTAATATGAACTTTCACATGATACCAACTGTAGCCGCAATTACCCTGCTAAACAAGTTTCAGAATGATATTAAAAACTCTGAATCGATGATGATCGATTATTTCCTGCAACAGATCAATGCTAAGGATTTTAAATTTGATAAACTCACTGCACGTGTTATTGCGCCTACAAGTTATGTAATGCAGGGTCAAAAGTATACTGCAGACATATTCGTAGCCGCGTTTAATACAACACAAAATCCTGAAGTAATCATCGGCTCATTAAATGCTAATGCGAAAAAAGATCCCGATGGAGGATATCTTGAAACTAAAGAAAATCCTGTAAACGGTGGTCGTTCCATTGATGTGAAAGGTGGAATGGGTAAATATGAAGTTGGTGCAAGTGGCGAAGGCGAACAAAAATATGCCGGTGCAGTTAAAGTGATTGGTCCTGACGGAACGCCCACATATTATCCATTTGAGGCAGCATATACTTCAGCTAAAGGATCAGCTGTTGTATCATCGGATAATCTAAATCTAATCTATGCGGGTGTTCCAAACCCTTTCTCTGTGTCAGTTCCCGGCTTTGCCTCCGATAAGGTAACTGCTTCAGCCAGCATCGGTTCATTTTCCGGTTCTAAAGGTAAATACATTGCCAACATGACTGCCCAAGACATTGGTAAAGAAACAACCATATCTGTTACAGTAGATGATCAGGGAGCCAAAAAAACAATTGGTACAACAGTATTTAAAATCAAGCGAATTCCAGATCCGCAAGCCGTTGTTGCCGGAAAGTATGAGGGAAACATCAAATCTGGTGAATTAAAAGCCACCCCCGGAGTAATCGCTCAATTAAAAGATTTTTACTTTCAGGGTGTTACATTCTCCGTTACTTCTTATGATTTTATTTTCATTGCCAAGCGTCAGGATCCCTGGATTAAAGAAAACAAGGGGATGAAGTGGGAATCAGATGTCGTTTCTAAAATCCAAGGCGCTAAACCCGGTGATCAGATCATCATTCGTAACATCAAAGCTAAAGGCCCTGATGGTCAAACCCGTTCACTGAATCCTATCACCCTTTCAATTAACTAACAAATCCTTTTTGTTATGAAAACCATACGTCAATTCCTATTGTTCATCGTTGTCAGCTTGCCTTTTGTTGCAATAGCTCAGCAAACGAACAGCGACAAACCACTCGATGGATTTTATGAGCGCGTCTCCCCAATGGAACGCGAGGTAATTCCTTATGATCACATTCGTGAATCGGATGTGTTCTGGCATCGCAGAGTTTGGCGTGTAATTGACGTTAATGAAAAGATGAATTTTCCATTTCAATATAATAATAGCGATTGGCTGGATGTAAAACCGCTAATCGTCGTATTGATGGATGGTTTAAAATCGGGAGAGATTACCGGTTTTAACGAAGATAACTTCAAAACAAAAACAGACTTTCAGGAGGCATCCAAACGCGGCGGAGCCGGTTATGATACGGTACCTAAATATGATCCTTCAACAGGTGAGGTTATTGGTGATACCGTTGTATATAATGACTTTGATAATTCTGCAGTTAAGAGATATCGTATAAAGGAAGACTGGTTTATCGACGAAGAAACATCAACTATGCAATGCAGAATTATAGCCATAGCTCCACTATACAAAGACGAGCAACTAGGCGACATTCCATTGTTTTGGGCGGCATATAGCGACTTAAGAAAAGTATTAGTTAAAAATGATGTATTTAATCCTAAAAATGATGCAATTCGGTTTAGCTGGGACGATTTATTTGAAGCCCGTATGTTCAGTAGTTACATCATCAAAGAATCAAACGTTTTTGATAGAAAAATATCAGAATATTCATCCGGTATTGATGCCTTAATGGAATCTGAACGAATAAAAAGCGATGTTTTCGAAAAAGAACACAATATGTGGTCGTTCTAATTAAAGATCTTTAACTATTACGAAGCCCTGTTGAAAGACAGGGCTTCTTTATTTTATGGCATGCAGGTAATCAAATACCAATTCTGCTTTCGACTTTCCCACACACGATTCGATTTCCTCAAAAGGCGCCATAGAAAGTTTTTTCGTACTCTTAAAATGTTTCATCAGCATTTCAAATGTCTTTAGGCCGATTCCATCAATTTGTGTGAGAGTTGATTTCAAGGTATTCTTGTCACGTACTTTTCTATGAAAGGTAATAGCAAATCGGTGTGCTTCATTTCTAATTTGCTGAATCAGTTTTAAGCTTTCAGACTTTTTGTTGATATACAGTGGAAGTGAGTCATCTGGATAGTATATTTCTTCCAGTTTTTTTGCAATTCCAATTACAGGTACTTTCCCTGTTAGGCCCAATCGATCCAGGCTTTCGCAGGCGGCACTCAACTGACCTTTACCACCATCAATGATGATTAAATCAGCTAGTGGAAGATTTTCGTCAAGCACTCTTTTGAATCGCCGGTATACAATTTCGCGCATGCTGGCAAAATCATCGGGCCCTTCTACACCTTTAATATGAAAATGACGATATTCCTTTTTTGCGGTCTTACCATCTATAAAACAAACCATGGAGGCTACCGGATTTGTGCCATGAATATTTGAGTTGTCGAAACATTCTATCCGCCGCGGTATTTGATTCAGGCGTAAATCATCTTTAAGTGTATTTAGAATTCTTTGAGCAGGAGGCACTTTTTGTTGAGCCAATAAAATGGTTTTTTTTGCCTGTATGTAGTAGAATAAATTTTTATCTGCAAGCTCAAGCAGTTTTAGTTTATCGCCGCGCTGTGGGATTGTAATGGTTATATTTTTGCCTAATGATTCAACAGCAAAAGGTAGAATGATTTCATTAGAGCTGCTGCTGAACATTTCACGTAATTCAATGATGCCGAACTCCAGTACCTGCTCATCATCCTCTTCTATCTTTTCCTGCAACTCCAGTGTTTTAGTCTGTACGATTGATCCGTTCACTACTTTCATGTAGTTAATGTAAACTACATCTTTATCTTTCTTAAAACCAAAGACATCGATATTATCTAAATTAGGATTAACAATTGTGCTTTTGTTCTGATATTGTTTTAAGGCTTCTACTTTATGTCTTAAAATTTCAGCCTGCTCAAAATGCATTTTTTCGGAGGCATGTTCCATTTGTTCCGTGAAATAATTAATTACCGGATTTATATGACCTTTTAGTATGCTACGGACTTGCTTAATAGTCTCGTTATAGTCTGACTCCGTCTGTAACTTTTGACACGGACCTTTACAATGACCTATATGATATTCCAAACATACCCTGTACTTACTTTTATCCAATGCTTTTGAAGATAAATTCAAGGTGCAGTTGCGAAGAGGAAATACGTCACGAAAAAACTCAAGCATGGCATAAACCCGTTGTACGGATGTATATGGTCCCATATACTCCGAACCATCACGAATTATTCTACGTGTAAGGAAAACACGTGGGAATGGCTCCTTCTTAATACAGATATACGGATAAGTTTTATCATCTTTCAGATTGATATTGTAGCGAGGCTGAAATTTTTTTATCAGGGCATTTTCGAGCAAGAGTGCATCTTGTTCAGTATCAACAACTGTAAATTCAATATTCTTAGCTGTAAACACCATTCTTTCCGTTTTAACGGAGTTCTGTGTTTTTAAGAAGTAAGAACTGATTCGTTTCTTTAGACTTTTTGCCTTACCAATGTATATCGGGTAATTGGTTTCGTCCAGAAATCGGTAAATACCGGGCGCATCGGGTAATCCGGGTTGAATGATTTTATAATCATCGACATTCATGGCAGATTATTCACGGAGTAATTTGCCTATATGTTCAGCCACTAATTCAGCATTGGGCAGTATTTCTTTTTCGAGTCCCATATTTAAAGGTATGGCCGGAACTGGTTTTGAGCCAATAATACAAACAGGGGCATCCAGTTGCTTAAAGCACGCCGAACTAATTTTACCTGCCAAAGCCTGTGCGAATGAGTTTTCAATAGGTTCTTCGGTCAGTACAATGCATTTACCATGTTTTTTTACGGTCGACAAAACCAAAGATTCATCAAGTGGATGCAAGGTTCTTAAGTCAATGACCTCAACCTGCCCCGGATAATATTTTGCGGCATTCAAGGACCAGTGTATGCCCATTCCGTAAGAAATAATACACAGGCTTTCTCCGTAGTCAACCATTTCCTCATCTGCGTGAAGCGCAACACGGCCTTTTCCCAGAGGGATAATATAATCCTCATCAGGCTCTATGGTCTTGGCCTCTTCAGTTCCGGGCACTTTACTCCAATAAAGACCTTTATGTTCAAACATAACAACCGGGTTTGGATCATAAAATGCTCCTTTTATTAAACCTTTTAAGTCTGCCGCATTGGAAGGATAGCACACTTTAATACCCCGAACGGCCAGAACACTGGACTCAATGCATCCACTATGATATGGACCTCCACCACCATATGCGCCAATCGGTATTCTTATTAAGGATTGCACAGGAAATTGACCACGGGACAGATAACAGGATTTTGATAACTCAGTTACCAGTTGATTGATACCCGGCCATATATAATCGGCGAATTGAATCTCAACAATGGGCTTCAGGCCTACAGCACTGAGCCCGGCGGTTGACCCAATGATGTATGCCTCCTGTATCGCTGTATTGAACACACGTTCATCGCCGTGCTTTTCTGCCAGAGTTGCCGCCTCACGAAAAACACCACCCAGACGTCTACCAACATCCTGCCCATAAAACAAGGCTTCAGGATGTTGCCTTAGTATTTCATCAACTGCGTGAAGTGCGGCATCGACCATAACCGTTTTTTCAGTAACATGATATGGTGTTCGGGATCCTTGTTCATCTGTTACCGGGCTTTCAGCGAAGATGTGATTCATTACGGAACCGGATTCGGGCTCCGGTGCACGTTTTGCTTTTTCGAAACTCGAGTCGATGTAGTCTTTAGCTTCCGTGTTGATCTTGGTAATTAACTCTTTCGATAGCCCTGAACGAATCAGATATTGTTCTAGTTTGTTGAAAGGATCATCGGCCGCATGCTTCCTTAAATCTTCTTCAGACCGGTACCATTCTTTTCTTACGCCCGATGTGTGGTGACCCAGCAAAGGTACTTTTGCGTGGAGTAATATGGGTTTTCGTTGATTTCTGACAAATTGTATACAACTGTTTATTGCATTCCAAGACAGAATGAAGTCAGAGCCATCTACTCGCATACGGTTAAGACCTTTGAACCCGGCGGCATATTCATAGGCATCCATAGCTCGGGCCTCGTCAGAGGATACAGAAATCCCCCAGTCATTATCCTGTACCAAGTAAATTATGGGCAGTTGTTTTAAGACGGCGAATTGCAGGGCCTCTGAAACTTCGCCTTCCGTCATCGCCCCGTCTCCAACAGAACATAATGTAACCGGTGGAGTAGGATATT